>NZ_JBUBKD010000058.1:0-3343 GCF_054902215.1 Nitrospira sp. CMX1
CAGACGATCAAGAAGGTGACGGAGGACATCGAAGCCCTCCGATTCAATACGGCAATTTCGCAGATGATGATTTTTACCAACGAGATGACAAAAGCGCAGCATCGGTCTCGATCGGTGATCGAGCCGTTTGTGTTGTTGCTCTCGCCGTTCGCGCCGCATGTGGCGGAGGAGCTCTGGACCTTGTTGGGGCATCAGCCGAGCGTGTCGCAGCAGCCGTGGCCGACGTTTGATCCGGCTATGACTGTCAGCGAGCGTGTGACGATCCCCATCCAGATTAATGGGAAGCTCAGGGCGAAGGTCGAGGTGGCGCTTGATGTCTCGCGCGAAGAGGTTGAACGGTTGGCCCGTGCGGAAGCAGCGGAATGGCTCCAAGGAAACGCGCCGAAGAAGGTGATCTACGTTGACAAGAAGTTGCTCAACTTTGTTGTGTGAAGGCATGCGAGGTTCTATCGCTCAGTACTCGGTACGTGTGCACATCACGGCATGTGTGGCGGTTATGGCTCTGGTTGCTTCCTGCGGCTATCAGTTCCGGGTGGACGGTGCTGGTCCAACCATTGGAGGCGCTCCTTCTGCGACGTTCACGGAGCCGCCTCCCCGACTTGTGATCAAGACGTTGATCAACAACAGCTTTGAGCCGAATTTAGAGGCACGCTATACTAATTATTTCCGTGATGAGTTTTCTGCCGGCAGTGGGGCGCAGGTTGTCTCGGAGTCTGACGTAACGGATCTCGTGCTGAGTGGACAAATTCTGTCGGTGTCCGTGCCGACCCTCAGTTTTTCACAGACAGCGACTTTGGAAAGTCGAGCAGAGGTTGTCGTGCTGGTTCGGGTGGAAGAGGTTCGGTCGGGCAAGGTCGTGTGGACGCAACTGGCCAAGGGGTGGTCAGAATTCTTTATTACGCCGGACCTCCAATTCAACCGTACCCTTCAGAACCGAGCGGTTGAGCAGGCTGGGCGCCTCTTGGCCGCTGATTTGGCTTCGCGGTTTCTGCTAGAGGTGGAAACCGGCGGATTGACGAAGCGGGCTTCCGCGACGGGATCTTCGCCGCGGTAGTTTTGCGATATATCACCGATGGCTTCAACCATAAATCATGTCCAGCTCGAGTCGAGCCTAAAACAGCAGGGGCCCGGCTGTCTGTACCTCGTGGTCGGAGAGGAGGATTTACTCAGGGACTCTGCTGTGAATGCGCTTACACAAGCGGTGCTCGGCCAAGAGGGGGATGCATTCAATTATGAGCAGTTCTATGGTGATGAAGCGCGCGGAGCCGATATCCGAAACAGTGTTGCTGCCATCCCGGTCTTTGCCGCGCGCCGCTTGGTCGTCGTAAAAGCGGCAGAGAAACTCACTGCGCGCGAAAGCGAGCTCCTGCTCGATTGTGTGAACACTCCTGTGGAGTCTACCACCGTGGTTTTCGTCAGCTCGAAGATGGATGGCCGACTGAAATTCTCCCAGGCTCTTGCCCGATCGGCTGTGGTGGTGGATTGTTCACCGCTTCGTGAGGCCCAGTTGCCAGCCTGGATTGGCTGCGAGGCTGAACGCGTCGGTCTTCGCTTGGAAGAGGCCGCCGCTCAATTACTGCAGGAGGTCTGCGGGGCCTCTCTGTATAGCGTGCGGCGAGAATTGGAGAAACTCGCGTCGTATGTACCGCCCGATCGTGCCGTTACTGCTGTGGATGTGTACCAGCTCCGTGGTATGGAGCCGGGTGCCTCGGTGTTTGATCTGGCGCTGGCCATTGCCGAAGGTCGCCGTGGGCGGGTGTTATCGATCTTGGCACGGAACCTGGACGCTGGGGAAGCGCCGCTTCGGATCCTGGGTTCGTTGGCGTGGCAGTATCGCCGGATCTGGAAAGTCAAAGAGTCGCTGGCTCAAGGAGGGCGTGAAGGGGAGGCGGCCAGGAACTTGCGAATGGATCCGTGGAAGGTGCGGACATTTCTGAATCGGTTTCCTGAGGCCCATCTCGAACAGGCGATCCGTCTTTTTCTGGATGCTGATAACCAGCTGAAGGGTGGGAGCAGCATCCGCCCGAAGCTAGTCTTGGAGCGTGTGCTGTTAGCGCTCTGTGCGGAGCCCGCTGGTACGCGAATCGAACCAGCGCCACCTCCACAGGCTCAGCCCAAACGAGGTACCACACGGAGCGTCTCGAACGTGCGGACAATTAAGAGACGAGTGCGTTGACGCGATGGGCTAATCGTGAAATACGTCGGGAGGCAGTATTGCGATGAAGAATGCCTTTGGAAACAGCTTTCCCGATCGCCGAGGTCGCTTCCAACAAGCTGGTTTTTGCCTCGTCAGCCTTTTTCCCGGCCACTGCGGATTGGACCTTCTTGATGAGCGTTCGCACGGTGTTGACGGCAGCTCGATTCCGCTCATGGCGTCGTTCGGCTTGGCGTGCGCGTCGGATTGTCGATTTGTGAATTCGGGGCATTGATCACTCCTGTAAGTAAAGAAGAAAATTCTTATCATAGGATGTTGTTGACCGTCAAGGATCAGTTTTGAAGGAGGAGCAAGGGAGATGGCGAAGATCGTGGCACGAGATCGGCTGATGTTTGCGTTGGATGTTCCCTCAGCAGCGGAGGCCGATCAACTCTTGGATCGGCTCCAGGGGCATCTGACGTTCGTCAAAGTAGGACTTGAGCTCTACACGGCGGCCGGACCGGAGATGGTGAAGCGGATCGTGGAGCGAGGTATGCGGGTGTTTCTTGACCTGAAATTTCTCGACATCGAAGAAACGGTTCGTCGTGCGACGAGTCGGGTGGCTGCGATGGGGGTCGAGTTCTTGACCGTTCATGCCAACCGCAAGGCACTGACAGCTGCTGTCCAGGGGCGTGACGGCTCATCGCTCAAATTGCTCGCCGTGACTGTGCTGACGAATTTTGACGGTAACGATTTGCGAGAAATGGGGATCCAGCGGACGGTTCAAGACCTCGTGACCGCCAGAGCGTTGCTGGCCTCGGAAGTCGGCTGTGATGGGGTGGTCGCGTCCGGTGAAGAAGCTACGGCACTCCGCCAGAAAGTCGGGCCTCATTTTACGATCGTCACACCGGGTGTCCGGCCAGCCGGCAAAGGGGTTGATGACCATGCTCGTGCGACGACCCCCACGCAAACCATTGCCGCCGGGGCGGACTATCTGGTGATCGGTCGACCCATTCGTGATGCGGCTGATCCTGCTGAGACCGTTACTGCGATTCTGGCGGAGATGCAAGCGGCATTTGATGCACGGGGGTAGTGGGAGCTGGGTTGCGGTCACAGTCGGCCCTTTGTTAATATCTCCCTTCCTCAAGTCTGCATGGTGGGTGTAGCTCAGTTGGTTAGAGCGCCGGATTGTGGATCCGGAGGTCGCGG
>NZ_JBUBKD010000059.1:0-18721 GCF_054902215.1 Nitrospira sp. CMX1
AGCCACCGTGGGCTTTCGGGAATCACACGCCGAACGATGATGATCGCCACTCCCAGCACAGCACCGAACACAAAGCACAGTCGCCAGCCGATCGATTCAGGAACGATGGCAGGATTCAGTAACAACAACGTCAGCAGAGCACCAGCCGCTGAGCCGACCCACCAGGTCCCGTTGATTGCCAGATCGGTATGTCCACGACTTCGCGCGGGAATTAACTCATCGATGGCCGAATTGATCGCGGCATACTCCCCGCCTATCCCGGCGCCGGTCAGAAATCGGAAGAACATGAAGCTCATCAAGTCCCAAGACAATGCCGTCAGCACGGTCGCCGTGAGATAGAGTGCCAAGGTGATCATGAACCATTTCTTTCGTCCTTGGCAGTCGGTGAGATAGGAAAAGACCAACGCCCCAACGACCGATCCTGCCAAGTAGGCGGAAGCCGTCAGTCCTACGTCGGATTGTGAGAAATGTAAGGCGTCAGGATGGGTTAAAACCGGGCCAAGTGCGGCGACAATGGATACTTCAAGTCCATCGAGCAACCAGGTCACTCCAAGCGCTCCAACGACCAACCAATGCCAGCGTGACCAGGGTAGCCGATCCATGCGCTGCGGGATCGTCGTCGTAATCGGGAGGCCAAGATCGGCAGGCATATATCGTAGTCCTACGGCAAGAGAATACAGACTGTCGAATGACGACAGCGTTCACCAACCAAACGCACTCGTGCGCGTGCGCTAGCAGTCTGCTGAAAACCCCTCCTTTCATCCTTCAAGAGCCTCAGCACGAACGGAGAGGTTATTGAAAGTACTGGGGTTTTCCGTTCGTGCTGAGCCTATCGAAGCACACAAACCGAGGTTTTCAGCAGACCGCTAGTCTTCTGGTTGTTCGATCGGACCGGCCCATTCTCCATGGGCTAATGCCACCTCTTGAAAACCACCGTCCGGCCACTGAAACTGACCGGCCTCATCCACCAGCACGATAAATGGTTCGGCTATATGCGACTCTCCACGAAACCAGTACCAGCCGGATCGAGTCGGCATCTCACTTCTCCAACGATAGTGTGTCATCTGTGCGTTTTTTGCTCCTTACGACAGGGGGACATTTCTTCTCACCGTCTGTTTTTGGTACAGTCTCCTTAATCAGCGACTGCTGACCCTATCACGTCATGTCGACACTTCCAATAGAAGATGTCCTGCCGTCTATCCGGCACATACTCGCAGCCGAAACAAATGCGGTCCTGACCGCTCCTCCCGGCTCCGGGAAAACCACCCGCATCCCGCTTGCACTCCTGGAGGCCCCCTGGTTGTCAAATAAGAAGCTCTTAGTGCTTGAGCCTCGACGCCTGGCTGCTCGAGGCGCAGCCCATTACATGGCCGCGCTGCTGCAAGAACAAGTTGGGAAAACCGTCGGCTATCGAATGCGATTTGAAACCAAGGTCGGACCGTCGACACACATCGAAGTGGTCACGGAAGGAGTCCTTACCCGACTCCTGCAACAGGATCCCTCACTGAACGAGTACGGCATGGTGATCTTCGACGAATTTCACGAGCGGAGTCTGCAGGCCGATGTAGGCTTGGCCCTCTGCCTGGAAACACAACGGATCTTTCGTCGAGATCTCCGTATTCTTGTGATGTCCGCCACCTTGGACGGCGGTTCTGTGAGCGAACTCTTAGGCCGTGCGTCGCAAGTCACCTGCGAAGGCCGCATGTTCCCGGTCGAAACACGATACCTTGAGCAGCCGTTGACGGGACGACTTGACCTTGCTGCGGCTGGAGTCATTCGACAATCGCTCGCGAAGGATGATGGGAGCCTCCTGGTCTTTCTTCCCGGTATGGCTGAGATCCGACGGCTGGAGCACATACTGGTCGACGCCAAGCTTGGTTCGTCTGTGGTGATCGCCCCGCTGCACGGTGATCTTCCGCAGACCATGCAAGACCTGGCCATTCGACCTGCTGGTCCCGGAAGAAGAAAAATCGTATTGGCGACGTCCATTGCCGAAACCAGCCTGACGATCGACGGTGTGCATGTGGTGATCGATGCAGGCCGGCTCCGTCTTCCACGATTCGACCCACGCACGGGTCTGACTCGGTTGGAGACCGTTCGCGTGACGCGAGATTCTGCCGAGCAACGCCGTGGCCGTGCCGGACGACTTGCCCCTGGCGTCTGCTACAGACTATGGACTGAAAAAGAGCACGCGACATTGACCGCACATCGCCAACCAGAAATCCTCGAAGCCGATCTGACCTCGCTGATGCTCGATCTTGCCCAATGGGGCACGCACGATCCCGCAGAATTGTCCTGGCTCACTCCCCCGCCAGCCGGGTCGGTCGCTCAAGCCAAGACCTTGCTTGTGCAACTCGGGGCGCTCACGTCTGCTGGACGTCTCACGACACACGGACAGCAGATGGCCGAATTGGCCATCCACCCACGGCTGGCACACATGCTGCTCTGTTCCCGTCCGCTTCAGCTTACCGATCAGGCCTGCGCCATGGCCGCAGTGTTAAGTGAGCGCGATCTCTTGGATGGGGCACAAGAATCCCACACTGCTGATCTACGGGTCAGACTGGATCTCTTACGACGACCGGCTGATTCGCGGGGATTTGCTGTACGGCGTGGAACAGTGGAACGAGTATCGAGAACGGCAGATCTGTGGAGACGACAATTAGGCAGGTCAAAAGATGAGAAGGTGGATCCAACTTCCGACCATTCACAAGCGGCAGGAGTGCTGCTTGCCTTAGCCTATCCGGATCGGATTGCACAACGATTGCCGGGTGAAGAAGCGAGGTACCGACTTGTCAACGGTCAAGGGGCTCAATTCATGAAACCAGATCCACTCGCCAAGGAACCCTTCCTCGTCATGGCCGATGTGGAGGGCGGAGGTCAATGGGCCAGAATCAACCTGGCAGCACCTCTCACCGGACAGGAGATCGAATCCTTGTATGGCGATCAAATGACGACTGAAGAATCGGTGAAGTGGGATGCTCGGCTTGGGGCGGTTCGAGCATCGCGTCGCCGTCGGCTTGGGGCGGTTGTACTTGCGGAAGAGGCGCTTTCAAACCCGGACCAGCAGCTCGTCACGACTGCCCTCCTCCGGGGTATTTATGAGGCCGGGCTGCGGATACTCAACTTTACGCCGGAACTGACACAATGGCGAATTCGCATCGCCTGGCTGAAACAGCTCGAAGGGTCCGATTCAGAATGGCCGGACCTTTCAGAGGAAACGTTGTTGCAGACATTGGAGACGTGGCTCGGTCCATTTGTATCAAGCATGACTACCCTCAGCGCCGTGACCAGGCTGGATCTGAGCGCCCCATTGTACGCCATGCTCACCTACAAACAACACAAACTCCTTGATCTGCTGGCTCCGACACATGTCACGGTGCCGAGCGGTTCCCGCCTTCGTCTCGATTACAGCCCGTCCGAGTCGCCGGTGCTCGAGGTTCGCTTACAAGAGATGTTCGGCTGTCAGGAGACACCGCGAGTAGTCGGTGGAACTGTTCCTGTGATGCTACACCTGCTCTCACCAGCCAAACGACCGGTCCAGGTCACACAAGACCTGGCGGGATTCTGGGCGAGAGCCTATCACGATGTCCGGAAGGAATTACGAGGCCGCTATCCCAAGCACCATTGGCCGGAGGATCCCTTGAATGCCGCGCCGACCGCAAAGGCCAAACGGCGTGGCGAATGACGATCATCGACTCCCGCGATTCTGCTCCCACAGACGAAACGCGGCAAGATCCGGCGCGAGACTATGGAGCAGCAACGCCAGTATCGCCGCATCATCGATCAGTCCGATTCCCGGGATGAAGTCGGGTATCGCATCAACTGGACTCAAGATATAGAGAATGGCCACCGCAATTGATGCGACGGTACGCACCGAGAGCCCTCTGTAGCTGCCTTGCTTCCACGCGTTGAGCAATCGAAACAATAACGGAAGGTCAGCCCACAGATGGCCGATCGTGCGGAACATTTCAAAGAACCGGGTGGAGATCTTCATCATTCCCTCCAGACGAGTCCGTCAGCACTTTTCACGAAGATGAAAAAGAGCATACCAAAGCCACCGTACTTTAGGAAGTGCGGTTCACCCAGAAGGCAACTCCCACTCCCGCATCGTACGATGCAACCTCCTCAACGCCGCTGGAATTCCTGCTGACGACCGGTTGTCAGTTAGCCTCAATCTGAGCTAGTTACGCTTTGTTAGTTTACAGTCGACGCTTGTCCCCTGGCACTGCAGATTCTTCGTCAGCCCAGCCTCACCACCCATGTTCTGCTTACCACCACGGCCATGCACAGGTCGCTTAAGATACGTAATGCTTCCTTGGAGAATTCGTTCAGACCGTCACCGTGCACTTCCATTCGTTAGTCTTTGTGTTCTCAACTAGCGCATTGAACCCGTCATTGTTTCCGGTCCCTTCGCAGGTAAATTTCAACTCCTCTTTATAATTTGGTTCGTCCCCGCGACAGCGACAGTCGCCACCATCTCCCATGACGGTCATGATCAATGTCTTCATCGGGGAATCTCCTTTCTTGCTCGTCGCTTGTTCCGAACATACCTTCTCATTTACACTGGACACCGATTCAGATAGAGTGTCGACATGATGCCCCTGGGATCGATTCACAAACAGATCATGACTGACGACAACGGCCAACCTGTGGGCGTCGTGATCCCCTATCACGAATGGCTCGAACTGGAACGTGCCGTACTGAGTCAATCCCATGGCACCGACAGCAGCAAACTCCGGCCTTATGCCGGCGCGATACTCTTGAACAGTGATCCTGTCGTCTATCAACGCCAGCTGCGAGACGAATGGACGTAACGCCTGCCCGCTTTCTGCTCGATACCAACGCGGTGTTGTATTTTCTCGGAGGACACACCGCCCAGGCCTGCCCAAGTGTGGTTAGACGTTAAGAACCGTAGAGAAAAGCGGGGGCACAGATGTCCTGAGTATGCTGGGATCATGCAGTGTCGTTCTATTCCATCTCTGAACCCCTCATCATAGAGAAGACATCTTAGGCACAGTCCTTCTCGCGACGCGATACAGCAACGTACCCACCAGAACCATCATAGCCAAGCCCGGCCACCCGTCGAACGGCGGAACGGCAAACAGCGTAAATGGATCGGCGCTGAAGTCTGACCATAGGGCGGCGAGCGCGATCGGCATCGCCAGTACGATTCCCATCAAGGCTTCACCGGTGATCAGCCCGGCGGCAAAGAGCAACCCCCGCTGCGACGGCTCATGCCCTCCGCCCGTTCGCTTCCTGACCGAAGCTGCAATCACACCGCCTAAAAAAATAGCCGCCGAAAGTTTCATAGGCAAGTAGATCCCAAGCGCCACGGCCAGCACCGGGAACCGCATGGTACCGCCACGTAGTTCTTGCCGTCGATCCGCCAGAATGATCAATACTCCGATCACCGCTCCCAGCCCCACGAGAGGCCAGGGCAAGCCCGCGCCGAACACGCTTCGCGTCAGACCGGCCATCAACGTGGCCTGTGGCGCGCTGAGCGGATGGGGATGACTACTCGTCGGTTCTCCGATTCCATATTTCGCTTGTAAAAGCGAGAGGACTGGTACGAGTACCAGCGCGCCAGTTAGAACCCCAATGACTTGCATGACTTGTTGCTTCCACGGCGTCGCTCCGACGAGATGACCGGTCTTGAGATCTTGGAGATTGTCTCCGCCCATCGCGGCGGCGCAGCAGACGACTGTTCCGATCACCAACGCGGCAGCCGGTCCCGCCGGATTCCCGGCTCCCATGAAGAGCACGAGCAACAGAGCGGCGAGCATAATGGTGGCGATCGTTACGCCCGAGACGGGGTTGCTGGAACTTCCGACCATCCCCGCCATATACGCGGCGACCGACGAGAAGAGAAAGGCGGCCAGCGCCATCACGATCGTCATCAGTACAGCGAGAAGGGGACTGCCCACGACCGTCGAATAGATCCAGGCCATTGGCAGGAGCGACAGGACGAACGGCACGACGATCCACAGGAACGATGCATCCTGTTCTGTCCGTAACAATTCCCCCCTGTCTTCCTCTACTCCGGATGCTCGATAACTTGCTCTGAGCGTCTGGAGACTTTTCCAGACCGGCTCACGCAGGTTCGTGAGCGTCCACAACCCTCCGGTCAGCATGGCTCCGATGCCGACGTACCGAATCTGTCCGCTCCAGATCGATATCGCCGCCGCCAGTCCTGTCCGATCAGGCGGCAGCCCATGGATGAGTCCGTACGCGGGCATCAGGATCACCCATCCGATGATTCCTCCGAGAAAGACCACCGCGGCCGTCTCGAGACCGATGATGAAGCCGACCGCAAGCAGCGCCGACGAAAGATTGAGTCCTGCGTAGAACACCGTGCGCCCGACTTGCGCTGCCCCTTCCAACGATTCTGTCCACAATCGCAGGCCGCTCTCGCCGAACTTCACCAGGCCACCGAGCATTGCGGCTGAGAAGAGTGCCCAAGAATTCCCCCACGATTCCGTGGAGCCTGCCGCGCTCGGTTGAGCCGTGCCGATCTTGAGGACTTCAGCCGTCGCTACTCCTTCGGGAAACCGCAATCGTGCAGTGACAATCAGCGCTCGTCGCAAGGGAATGGTAAAGAGCACCCCGAGTACTCCACCGACCGTGGCAATGAGGACCGTCTGCCAGTAATTGAACTCGGTCCAATACCCGACTAACAGGAGTGCGGGAATGGTGAAGATCACACCGGCCGCCAGCGCTTCGCCCGATGATGCCGCGGTTTGAACGATATTGTTTTCGAGAATGTTCGAGTCACGAAACAATCGGAGTATTGCCATAGAGGCCACAGCCGCCGGAATAGAGGCAGACACCGTCATTCCCGCAAAGAGTCCCAAGTATGCATTGGCAGCAGCCAGGACTGCGGCGAGGACGACCGACAGTACCACGGCTTTGACCGTAATCTCAGGAACCCTGACCGTGGCAGGGACAACGGGAGGAGGATCCTTCATGGCTGGACCGACAGGTGGTGCGGGTTCCATTGCCGTGTCAACAGGTTACAGCAGAAGGGTGCAAAGATTTGTGGGCCGGCACATCGGTATGATGGCGGCCGCACTCCTCCACGCGCAACAAGACCGCCGCCTTGAACACAACCAGCTCCCCTGAGAACGTCTCGTGCCTGATCTCCATACGGAATCGATCACGTCATAGCCCTCGCTCTAGTTCGGCATGAGAACGATAGAGACTATTGATGCGTGGCTTCCCATCACGACACACATTGGAGACCTATTCACTCTCCAACTCCGTCAGTCGTGAAAGATTCGCACAGGAACTTTTCGTCCCTTGATCCGTGCGCGGCTGAGCAGTTGGATAATACGTGGGGCCAGCGCTTCCGGAACATCCACGATGGAAAACCGCTCTTCAATCTCGATGGCACCGATCATGGCAGAATTGATCTTTGCCTCATTGGCAATGGCACCAACGAGATCCCCAGGGCGGATGCCTGCCGCTTGTCCTGCCCCAACATATACGCGTGCCATCCCCGCTCTCCGTCCCGCATCGAGGGGTCTTCCCGTCGGCCGACGCTCAGCCCCTGCCGATCCCCGTTTGGGACGACCACCAGTGCGTGCACCATCCTGCATCGGCCTTCGAACCTCAGGCGGTCTGACAGGAATGCCTGGAATCTCCTGTTCCGTACGCTCCCCGCCCTGCGCACGCACCAGCAATTTGAGCGCCGCGGCGGCCACGTCAACCGCAGTATGAGAGGACAATCGCTCAACGAGTTGCCTGCACACCTCCAACCCTCCCTGCTGCAACGCCTCGACCACCGCTCCTTGTAGGCGATCCAATTGTTTCGCTCGAAGATCGGCCACGGAAGGGATTGGAAGCACGTTGACACGGGCTTTGGTATGCTGCTCGATCGATCGCAGGAGCCGCTGCTCTCGCGGATCAAGAATGGTCATGGCGGTCCCTTCCCGACCGGCGCGGCCGGTTCGTCCAATGCGATGCACATAGACTTCAGCAGAAGCCGGCAGATCATAGTTGATCACATGCGAGACGTGCGGAATATCCAGGCCACGTGCCGCGACGTCGGTGGCCACCAGCAACGACGTTTGGCCGGACTTAAAGGCCTGCATGACGCGGTCACGTTGTCCCTGACTCATCCCGCCATGAATAGCCTCAGCCCGTTGACCGCGGCCGATCAGCATGGTCGTCACGTCGTCGACCTCCAGTCTCGTGCGACAAAATACCAGGGCGGATTTGGCGTCGGCCATCTCGATCACTCGGGCAAGCGCTGCTCCTCGATGCGATCGCGCCACGATATAAGCCGTTTGCTGAACGCGGGGGGTCGTCCCTGCCTTGACCGGTTCCTTCGCGATCGTAATCTCGGCCGGATTCCTGAGGTGTCGATGGGCGATCGAACGAATTCTCGGGGGCATCGTCGCGGAAAATAGCGCGGTCTGTCTGGTTTTCGGCGTCTGCTCCAAAATCGCATCGAGGTCGTCGGCAAACCCCATATCGAGCATTTCGTCGGCTTCATCCAGCACCACGAGTTTCACCGCCTGTAGGCGTAGCGTACCACGCCGGATATGATCGAGCGCTCGTCCTGGTGTCGCCACAACGACATCGACCCCTCGCTTCAGCGCATACAATTGCGGTCCGAAAGGCTGTCCTCCGTACAGCGTGAGCACGCTCGTTCGCAGTTCTTTCCCATAGCGCTGGACCGCTTCTCCGACTTGGATCGCTAATTCGCGGGTCGGAACGAGAACGAGGGTTGCGGGACGCGCCGTGATCCCATGCCCAAGTTGCTGTAGAAGTGGTAAGGCAAACGCCGCTGTCTTGCCCGTACCGGTGGCGGCTTGTCCCAGCAGATCCCTACCGGCAAGGAGCGGGGGAATGGCCTCACGTTGAATCGGGGTCGGTTCTTCATAGCCGAGCGTTTCCAGCGTCGTAAGCAGTGGCGCTTCAAGCCCAAGTGACGCGAATCCTGGTGAGAAGCCCGTAGCATTTGGGCTCGTGGACGCTGACGATTGGTTCTGTTTCATACGGATGCCGACACCTTTCATTCAGGGAATGGATTGAGAGTTGTTGCGAGGAAACCGGAATCAGTTTTTCGAATGCGATGGTACGTGGAAGAGGGCGGCTAGCGCAAGATACGGCGGCAGATGCTCATGCATGACATCGGACGAGCATTCCGTGATCGATCGACGCACAGAACGCTCTCTGCACATTCATCGGAGAAGACGTACGCCAAACACATCAATCGCTACAGGGTATTCATGTCGGAAGGAATTGACAGGATGATCGGACTACTGCTGAATCTCCATAGTCCTCATTTTTCACATCATCGAAAGAGGTACCTCGGGTGGAACGGAGCAGCAATTCCACCCGAACAGTGTCACGAACCGTTCATGAATCATGCGGGCTAGAGCCGTCTCAACTCCAAGGCACGTGCAGGAACCAAACGCTCATCCGCCGGGATGAGGAATATCACCTGAGCCAGGGCTCGGTACTTCGCTTCCAATGCACGACACCGGCTCACAAATTGACCGACCGACAAGCGCGGGAAATAGTCGCGATGTTTCTCATAAAAGAGCGCCCTGCGCCCCCAACGCTCAGCCTTGAAGAGGCACAATCGGGTCACCAATTCCAAGAGATGATTCGGGGACAACCGTGTCGGCTCCTGCTTGAATGGCGTAGAAAGAATGGCTGGAGAAAGACTCACTCCCTTCGTCACATCTTTCATAATGCATCCTCCTTGTGCGAGATGCGGGAATCATTGATCTGAGCATCCTGACCACATCGACTCATCTATCCACCGCCTTCGGTGTATGGTTATAATCCTGGAACATGAAAACAGCATTAGGTGAAGATGAAAACTTCTTCATGAAGCCAAAAAGTCATGGACCACCCCGCTATCCGAGGTGGTCCATGATCTGAACAGACACGACAGGGTTCGAATGACTATTCAGTGCACATGCAGATCCGGCAGGATCTCGGTCACAATAGTAGGTAACCGTTCCCCTTGGTGAGGCCAGATTGACGAGAGGTGTTCGATAAAAAAACCGGTGATAGGAATCATCCGAGATGATTCGTTACCTTGGCCAAGGTCGGCGCATCGGCCTCTGAAGATCGCACGTCTCACTCAACTGCAATTATGAGAACAACTTGTCTTGTCCTGGGGAACTCAGGGGCAGAGACATCTAGCCTCGAAATGCAGCGACTGCCTCTTCTTCCGTGTTACACAGTTCGATGGTGCTTCCGTACACACGGTTCAGGAGATGGAATCCACTCGCCTCCAGTGCTTCCTTGACCATCCCTCTCGCTGCGGCGATCTTCATCTTTCCTTGAACGGCGCTCAGCTCTTTCGACGTCAGGATGAGGACCCGGATCCCTCCGCTGCTGATATAGTCGATATCGGCCAAGTTCAGGATGACTTTTCGCGCACCGGCGTCTACGATTTTTTTCATCTCCTTGTTACCCTGCTCAGCGGTGGTGGCAGACAAGCTACCCTGCATCTTGACGAAGGTGATGCCAGCATCCTCGCGAGAGGCGACCGTCAACGTATGTCGAGTTCCTTGGTCCATCGTCGGCTCCTTATGCTAGTGAAGGGTTGCTCCGCAGTCCAACTTGCACAGCTGAGGCCTCACGACACGTTTCCCTCAGTCGCTCAGTCATGCATGCTCCTCAGGATCGGCACTCCAACGTGAGTCAGTCCACGCACGACCGACGGTCATACTACCAGCGATACCGTCGTGATTCTACTAGGACGATCGCAAAAACCCACTCCGCCAACCGGATCAGTTGCGCACATGGCTAGCCTGCCTCTTCTAACCTCGACATAGCTTCTTCCAGTGTAGAAGCATGGAGTCCCATCATCAGCGCTCCACTCAATTGCAGCACAGTCTTCACATGTGGAGTCCCTCCGACAAGCACCATATTTCCACCTGCCCGTGTCATTGTTCGAACCGCTTTCAGGATGACCCGCAATCCGATTGAAGACATGTACGAAATCGCGGAGAGATCCAACACCATCCGTCGCGCTCCACGCTCGATGTAATCCATCAATATCTGTTCAACCTCTGGGGCGCTGGTCGTATCGAAGCGGTTTCGTGGAGTCACAATTACGGCACCACCACTCTGATGTGACTCAACGTAAGCCCTTCCTCCCACTCTGTCCTGATGTGCTTGGGATGGGGCCTGTCTGATTTCGAACGGGCTGGCCACGGTCGCCTCAGTCTCACGGCTCGCAGGAATCTCCGCAGAGACGAGTTTCTTCTTCAGCATCAAGACATTGTGTCCGACATTACGATGGTATGTCACCTCGTCAAACATGGATCGGACCAGATGAATCCCTAAACCACCGATCTCACGTTCATGAAGCAATAGAGACAGGTCAGGATGGGCCGCAGTCAAGGGATTGAAGGGAATGCCGTCATCCGTAATCATGAGCACCACACACGCATCGCGCACCTCGCCTTCGACCTCAATGAGATGTTCATGTGGATCGTTTGGAAATGCGTACTGCACGACGTTATTGAGTAAATCGTCCAATGCCATATTCAGCGTGGGAATCAGCGGGGTCACCTCGACCCATTGTGCAACGTAGTCTTCAAATGCCGTCTGCAAGACAGGAATGGCCGCCAATTGGTTCGGCATCGTTTGTCGAAACACCCTCGTGTTTACCTGAGACGGAACCACGCCTTGATATCGCAATCCCAGCATGGTGATATCGTCCGCCTGTGGGGCATCTCCGGCAAACCGCCTCACCGCACTCATGACTTCCCCAAGACGACTCACGACTGAGATCGCTTGAGAGTGGTCCAACACCTCTTTTAAGCGATCCTTACCGAACAGCTCGCGTCGCCGATTATCGGCTTCAGTTACTCCATCCGTGTAGAGGAAGAGCTCATCCCCCGGTTCCAATCGGGTCGTGTGTTCCGTAAAGGTAATCCCCGGCATGGGACCGACGAGAGGCCCATCCTGGACCGTCAACCATTCGAAGCCCCCATTTCGTCGTTTGAGCAAGGGAGGATTATGGCCCGCATTGGTCGTCAGAAGCGTGCCATCGCGAAGATTCAGGACACCGAGGTAGAGGGTCACAAACATACAGGAGTCGTTCTCCGCACTCAGCGCGTCGTTCACATGGGTCACGATACTCGCGGGTGAGGGATCAGAGGCCGCTCTCGTCTTGACCATGATCTTGGTCATGGCCATGAAGAGCGCGGCGGGAACCCCGTTCCCCGACACATCGCCGACGACGAAACACAACCGATGGTCGTCGACCAAAAAAAAATCATAGAGGTCGCCCCCGATCTCTAGAGCCGGTTCGAGGACCGCGTACAGCTCGATCTCCTTTCGATCGGGGAACGCTGGGAACACACGTGGAAGCATGCTCCGCTGAATATCCCGGCCTACATTCAGTTCTTCTTGCATACGGGTTTTCGCGGCCTCGACCAACGCCAAGGAATCAGCCAGCCGCGCCTTTGCATCTTCAGCTGCCTGTTCGGCATTTTTCAAGGCTGTAATATCCGTGGCGATAAAGACGATCCCGTCGTCGTGCGTCCTCCGCTCATTGATTTGAATCCACTCTCCAGTGGACCGATATTGAAGATACGGCGCACCAGGATTTCGATGCATGTCAAGACGCCATCGCATCCAGGGTTCGACATTCCCTATTGCGGCAGGGATATCGCCACGTTCGGCAGTTCGGCGGGCGATCGATTCGAACGACTCCCCCGACTGAACTTGGGCCCCGATTCCAGACATGACATCTCTATACTTGTGATTACAGATGACCAGACGATCGTCCGCATCGAACAAGGCAAACCATTGCGGAACGCTTTCAATGGCCTCGATCAACCGCGCATGGCTCGCACGCGCCAGACTGGAGGCCTGAGTGACTTGCCGATCGATAACGGCCAGAAGGGTCGACAGCGACACGGCGACGACGGCAAGCAGGTCAACTTCGATGGTCGGTGGCTGAACACGGCTCGTGATCTCTACCATACCGTAGAGCGGCATCAACCCGATAAGATGTGTCCCGGCAAGCGCACACCCCATGGCAGTTGCCTTTTCCGGAACCCGCCAACCACCGTAGACAATATTCCATCCTCCGATCACGATGACAATGACGCTGAGCGCAACAATCCCCATGATAGAGAAGACGAAGGACAGCACGGCGTTATGCAAATCCATCTGCTGATGCACCGCCATCATACTGGTTACGTGTGTGAGGGTCATGCAGGCCCCCGTCAGCATGCCTCCGGAGACGAGCCGCATCCACCCCTCGACATGACTGCTGATCAAATAGACCGCGACGGCTCCGGTGGTCCCGGCGGATAACAGGGACAGAATGGCGAGCACGGAGTTCTGAGTTGCCGGAACCGGTGGACAAAACGCGAGATTCCCGATGAAGTGAATGGCCCAGATCTCCAGACCTGCTGCGACCGCACCGATGAACAACCAACGAACGCTGACCGGTCCCTCGTCGGAGGCGCGCATCCGTTCGGCAATGCTGAGAATGACGTACGAGGCTGAGCCACCGAGCAACATCGAACAGATTGCCAGCAGTGGATCGCAGATTCCCAACATGCGGGGGCTCCAATCAGAACGTGTGGATCATGAGCGAAGGGAGCAGTCTGTTTGCTGCAACTCAACGCACCGTCAGCGTACCAGTTGATTCAGCCGTTCCCATCGTGGAGCGTGGGTGTCAGGGTTCACCGACCAGTAGATAAAGAGGACCCGTCCCAACACATGGTGCTTGTTGATCGGCCCCAGGAAGCGACTGTCTAAACTTTCCTCCCGATTGTCTCCCAAAAGGAAATAACTCTCCAGAGGAACGGTGATCGGTGGAAGATGGTCACGGACATGTCCCGCCATACTGGAGCGGTCGGAGTGGCGCACGTAGGGCTCCGATAAGGCCTCACCATTCACGTACACTACTTGATCACGAATCGCGATCTGATCACCGGGAAGCCCGATCACACGATGGAGAAACCGCTTTCCATTCTCATCCGGGTAGCGGTAGACCACAACGTCGCCCTGCTGGGGCTCCGCAGCCTGATAGGCGACCTGATGCACAATCACATGGTCGCCTGGCAGCAACGTCGGTTCCATCGCGTGACTTGGGGTCTGGTAGATCTGAGACCGCGCACGAACGATGGACAAAAGCTCCGGCAAACGGTCTCTCGTGAACGACTCACGCAGGTCCTGTAACGTGGACGACGGCGAGACACTCTCGGCGCCGTATCCTGCGAGCAGCGACTGTGCTTCTTCACCAGACAGTCGTGCGCCATAGTATTCTGCGAGATGCTGTTCCCAGAAGTTCGTGGGGGCAAGATCGACGAGCATGACTTTGAGCGAGTGCACAAATGATTGCTCAATGCGTTCCGTTTCAGTCAACGTCAGTGGGGTAGAAAGAGCAGACTGGGCTTCGAGGAGCCGACTGTACCCCGCAGCATCCGACTGCGCTGCGATCACCTGGAATAACCGATCCGACGTCACGTCCAGACGGGCAAGTTGTTGATAGACAGTGAACGGTTCCTGATCGACATGGGACACCGTCAACGAGGTCTCACTGCATCCGGTCAAAAGCCCAAGCCCCAAGCTAGCCAACCAGAGTACGCTGAGCCTCACAGTGCTCCTGCCACGGTCATCTACAGAACAGAACGACTTGCGAGTCATCTCTCCTCCCGAACTTCCTGCCGCCGGAAGAATACCGCACTCTATGCCGGGGGGGAAGGCCTACCCACGCCATATCCGGCGTCGCCATCAGTCACTCAGGCGGATCGGTCTCTCAGGTTCCGACTCCAGAGGGAAGCCAGGAGCTTGAACACTATTTGAGGCGTGAGCGCCAGATCTCGATAGCTTCGTCTCCCGGCCATGATATCCGCCACCGCTTCGCAGAGACGCTGTCCCTGCTGTGAAAAGGCCCATGAGCGGAGGCGAGGAAAGTCATACAATAATCGGGCCAACAGGACTCCGGCTCGCAGTTCAGGAAGGACGGACTCCGCCAGTGAGCGACTATAGGCCTGTTGAACCGGCTTCTCTTCTAGTTTCCCCTCAAGCAAAGACTGCGCGGCCTGTTGGCCACTACGAAGGGCGAACGAAATCCCTTCTCCGGTGACAGGATCGGCAAATCCAGCCGCATCCCCTACCACCAGTACGCGGTTCTTGATAAACGGACCCTTTCGCGGCCGAACGGGAATGACGAATCCATGACGCTCAATGTGGGTCACATCACGACACCCCAGCAAATCGAGATACTGCATGATTGCGCGCTTCAGCTCGCCTTCCCGTTGAACCATCGACAGGACACCGATCGAGAGGTGTCGGCGTTTCGGAAACGCCCAGGCATACCCATGAGGGAGGATACCGAAATCAAACCGTGCTACGCGAGACGATCGATCCAAGAGCTCATGGGGCACCGTGACTTCATACTCCAAAGCCGGAATCAGAACCCGTCCGTCCGCCATTCCGACTCTGCGTGCCGTCGTGCCAAGCGCACCGTCGGCGGCTACAACAAACTTGGCCTTCATCTCGCCCATCTTGGTAGAGACCGTGACACCGTCGCCGTGATATGAGACCTCCTCGACTGCACAGCGTTGGTGCACGACAGCGCCACCGGCTTGCGCAGCTGAGAGCAATGCGTAATCAAACTGATCGCGCATGGTCATGGAGACAATGGGGGTCGGTCTCTGCGTGGTGAAGGATAACCCGTTGGGGACAATGTTCAGGAGCGCTGTATGACAGTCCTGCTCGATGACATGCCGCACGTCGACAGGTAACGATTGCCAGGCTCGTCCGATAATTCCCCCGCCACAGGTCTTGTACCGTGGCAGCACAGCCTTCTCGAGTACGGCGACCTGCACACCTGTCTGCGCCAGTCTCCAGGCCGTACAGGCTCCGGCCGGTCCACTGCCGACCACTATGACGTCATACGTGTGGTTCATCGCTCACGCGTGGTGATGGGTTACAGAATGAATACCCTGCTCCATACAAATAAGGAACCTCCGGTTCTCCCCGATCAGCGCTAAGATGCCTTCCGCACGATTTTCAGCATCACGATTACAGTGAGCACCGCGCAGGGGGGCGTTCATCAGCTTCTCTCCACTTTGGAATCACGGGAGAATACCCCAGCGAGCCTCAATGGGGAAAGCCATCCGATCACCAAGAGACACTGACTCATGAGAATGAGTAGTTCATAGGCGACGTACGTTCGGCCTCGTCGCCAACTGAGTACCGATTCTTCACCTCACTTGTGGTAGCCTATTGGAAGTGACGACGTTTCCCTGCCATGATGCGTCAAAAACCTTGGTTGGGTCGTTCAATTCATAGAGAGGGGAGTGATCGGTCAAGATGGTCCGCATGGTTCTACTCCTGCTCATTGTGGTGGCGGTTGTCGTTGGACCGCAAGTCTGGACCAGGCGCGTGTTTGCCAAGCACAGTGCGCCCCGTCCAGACTTTCCTGGAACCGGAGGAGAATTGGCCCGGCACCTGCTTAATCGCTTCGACCTGCACCACATCACTGTGGAACCGACGCAGGTCGGCGACCACTACGATCCTGTCAGTAAAACAGTCCGTCTGACACCCGCGATACTGGATGGCAAATCCCTCACCGCAATTACGATTGCCGCCCATGAGGTCGGGCATGCCATTCAAGATCATCTAGGATACCAGCCGTTAGCGGAACGCACCAAGCTGGTGCGGGTGGCGCAGGGAGCAGAGAAGGTTGGAGCTCTCCTGATGATGGGGATTCCGATCGCAGGGGCCGTGGCTCACACGCCGATCGCAAGCGTGATCGTCCTGATGGCTGGATTGGCGACGATGGGGATTTCCACACTGGTCCACCTCGTCACTCTGCCGGTCGAGTGGGACGCGAGCTTCAGACGGGCTTTACCCGTTCTCAAACAGGGTAACTACCTGTCACCGGCCGATGAGCAAGGCGCTCGTAGCATCCTCACCGCCGCCGCCTTGACCTATCTGGCCGCGTCTCTTGCGAGTCTATTGAACCTGTGGCGCTGGATTGGGTTTCTTCGACGCTAGCTCAAACTCAGTCCCTACCTGCCGCCTTCACCTAATCGACGGTGGAAGAGTTCGAGCGCGAGGCTGTAACATATCCGCGCAGCAGCCGGATCATAGCGTGGGCCTTCATCTCGCATAAAGGCATGTGCGGCGTTGAACTCATGCCACTGAAACCGCACCCCGGCATCACTCAGCGCATGGTAGATGATCGCCCGTCCCTCACGGGGAATATGTGGATCCTGTCTGCCCCAGATCATCAAAATCTCACCCCGTATCTCCCCGACCCGGTCCAGGCTGTCGTCACAAAGCCCCTGGCCAAGGCTATGTTTGTGGATGTCCGTGGCATAGAAACAGGCGGCGACCAGCACGTCGGGCTGCATCGCCGCACGGAATGCCAGATGACCTCCGATGCAAATCCCGATCACCCCCAACTTGCCCGTGCAATGTGGGGACGCAGCCAAATAGTCCAGCGCCGCACGCGCATCACAGTCGTAACTCGCGAGGGTCTTGGTGATTTTGTGTTGATTGCCGCGTGCCGCACCTGCCTCCTCATAAGCCAACACCGTGCCCGCCGGCTCCAGTTCGTGGAAGATCTCCGGCACCGCCACCACAAATCCATGACTCGCCAGAATCGTCGCCATGCGCCGGATAGGTCCCGTGACCTGGAAAATCTCCGAATAGAGAACCAGCCCAGGATAACGCCCCTCCACTGTAGGACGAACGAGATAGGTCCGCATCGGCCCCGTCGGAGTCGGCAGATCAATCGGTGGAAGCTCGGTAATAGTCATACAACCAACTCACAGTGGGTCGATGGTGAGATTCGACGCCTATCGTGCCAACTTTTTCTTGATTACCATTAGGTTCTCGGGGCTCGCTCGCACTCGTATCGTCATGCCTTCGGCATCATAGTCTTCGGACAAGATCCGCATCCGAGCGCGGATCTCGGCCAAGACAGTTTGAGCCGTGAATGGAAGGTGCAATTCCTCGTCAATCATCTCGCGCTCAAAATGCCTCATAATGCGCTCGCGCAAAACAGTCAGATCGTCCTGGTTTCTTGTAGACAAGAACACAGCGTCGGGATATTGAGTCTTCAGTGAGGCAAGAGCCTCTGGGACAAGGCAATCTCGCTTATTCAGCACCAAGAGACTCGGAATGTCCGTGGCGCCCACTTCGGCCAACACCTTTCGCGTGACGTCGAGTTGAGATCGAAAGGAAGAGTCTGAGGCATCGACGACAAACAACAACAGTGAGGCGCAGGCCGCTTCATCGAGCGTCGACTTGAACGACGCCACCAGGTCATGCGGAAGTTTCTTGATAAATCCCACTGTATCACTCATGAGCACCTTGGGACGTGTTTCTGGATAGAGTGGCCGGATCGTTGTATCGAGAGTGGCAAACAGTTTATCCGCCACAAGGACCTCGCTTCCCGTCATCGCCCGCATCAGTGAAGATTTTCCGGCATTGGTGTAGCCGACAAGCGCGACCGTCAATTCGTTCTCCCGTCTTGCCCTGCGCGTATGGTGTTCATCCCCAATGGCCGCCAATTCTGACTTGAGCTCTTTCAGGCGATCACGAATGCGGCGTTTGTCGAGTTCAAGACTTGTTTCACCTGCCCCTTTGCCCCCGATCCCCCCGCTTTGCCGTTCCCTTCCACCACCGGTCTCACGCAACCGTGGTGCCAGATAATTGAGCCGCGCGATCTCCACCTGCAGCCGAGCCGCTCTGGTCCTGGCATGTCGGC
>NZ_JBUBKD010000060.1:0-18375 GCF_054902215.1 Nitrospira sp. CMX1
AGAAGAGGATGGGGAGGAAGATGAGAGGAAAAACCCCTGTGGCGAAAAAAAGGGGGGGGGTGTTGGGGGGGGGGGTTTCCCCCCCCCCCGCCCCCCCCCCCCCCCCACGAGACTTATCCTACTTGACGCTCAGCGAAGCGGGAGAGACTTTCGCCTTCCCATTTTGCTTGGCTGTCTTGGTCGGAGGCACCTGCGGCGTCAACGGCTTGATCCGTTGATCATCCGTCGGGAGCACTCGGAAAAGACCCCACTGGCCCGCGTTGGCATATGCCGGACGCTGATTCTTCCAGATGTAGTCACCGATGATCCGGTTTGGACCGCCCGCTCCTCCAGTCAAGTGGGCATTGATGATCTCTGACCCACCGAACTCCATAGTGCTGACCTGATCGGCACCTTGCATGTACGGCTCGTGCGGCCACTCATGACCGTCGATCGTGAACAGCTGCACTTGCTCACTGAAGGCACCCAGAACGTGAACCGCCACCGGATCACCGACATGGGCCTGAAGCAGCGGAGTCGATGGAGTCTCCCCGGCCTTCACACAAGCAAAGACCTCAGGAATGTCACAACCCTTTTCCATCCTCCATGCAGTCGGTTCAGAGCGGTAGTTTACCGCCGTGATACCAGCCACTTGTTGGATGTATGGCATGAAGCTGACCCCGACGATGTTATCCTCGTCCTGGAACATCAAGGAGAAGTCTCGGTAGTTCTTTCGAGTCTCGTTCCCTGAAATTGTCCGGTCAACCAGCACATCTGCTCGCCAACTGCTCTTCATGGTTACATCTTCGCCGGTCACTGGCTCACGATACCGTGACCCCTTCGGACCGACAATGATGGACCCGAACAGACCGTTGCGCGGGTTTTCCACCACATTACCCCAATCCTGAATGAGTGCGGCCAACTCACCGTACTCCGGATGGGCATAGTAGGTGTAGGTTTTGCTTTCGCCTGGAGCGACCGTCTGATCGCCAGGATTGTTACCAACATTGGCGCCGAACGAGTCCTTTGGATTAAACGCCATCATATCGACGTGGAATCCGGCCCGATCCTTGGCCATTTCGTTTTTCAGATTAACCTTTACGCAATCACCGACATTGACGTGTAGAGTCAGAGGACTCGGCTTCAACTCTCCGGCCTTGACTCGACCGCGATCACCATCGAGGACATACATCTTACCCTGCTCATTGCCGAAGACCATCTTGCGCTCGAGGTCGACTTCCATCATACCCGGTGCTCCGTCGTGGTACCGGATCTGTTGATCAACCGCCGACACATTGAAGGTCTTCACAGGTGCATCAGCCGGGCACACGGACGGCGCAGACTTCTGAATCTGTTCACGCCCAGGCAACGGCTTCAGATCACCCTGCAGTTCATCAAACACACGGAAAATGCCCCAGCTTCCTTCCGCAAAGTGTGACGCGCGACCACTATAGTAGAGGTAATCGCCCGCCTGCTTCTGCGGTCCACCGGCTGCTGGAATGGCCGGATCGTACCGCTCACCAATGACGAGGTGCACGGTACTACGGGGCATCGCGTCCTTGGCATACCGTTCCATTGGGAACCAATGCCCGGTCACGTGCCAGGTGTGTACCTCATTGGCAGATCCTACCAAGGCACGCACCATAATGGGATCACCGAGGTACGCCCGAAGCAATGGAGTGCCTGGGTCCCCATGAATCCCGGACACGAATAGTTTCGACGGGTCCGGATTATTGGCAAGGCGCACGCTCAACGGTTCGACACGCATGCTGTAACCGCTGCCAGTCGTGGCTTCACCACCGTTCAAGAACCACATCGGAGACTTGTTAATCTTCTCTGGGAATTGGTGCGACGGAGGCCCGTCGACCGTAACCGCTCCAACCTTTGCCTGAGGATTGTCGGTCGTGATCAGCTCCGCCGTTCTGGCGTTGCTGTCCATGATGTGCATCATCACTTCGCGGAAGCTTCCACGAATATGGGCCGAGACCGGCTCCAATGTATGGATGTCCGCGACGGGGCCGCTCCGGATCTCTTTACCGGTGACCGGGTCATGATAGGTCGACCGTGGAGGTTCCGTGATGAATGCGGAGAAGAGCCCATGGC
Source organism: Nitrospira sp. CMX1 (assembly GCF_054902215.1). Taxonomy (NCBI): domain Bacteria; kingdom Pseudomonadati; phylum Nitrospirota; class Nitrospiria; order Nitrospirales; family Nitrospiraceae; genus Nitrospira; species Nitrospira sp. CMX1. Next base: position 2,083 of record NZ_JBUBKD010000060.1, read on the forward strand.
CCCATGTATCCGTGCCGAACACGTGATCATGCCAATACACCGTCCCCAAATCGGCATCGACATACCAGCGCTCACGGATGAACTCGACACTGGCAATATCGTTCTTCTTATGCGTGTGCTTCAATGGCGCATCAAACGTGATGGTTTTCCCGTTGATGGCTTTGATCCGAGCCACTTCAAAGTACTTCGGATCGTCCATACCGACGCCCAATTCCGTATTGACATGGAACTTGGAGGTGTCGGCAACGGTAATACTCCGTGAACCGGCCTTGGTATCCGCCGTCAAGATCGTGTTACCAGGCAACGGCATGCCTTTATCCGGTTGTGGATCCTTCAACATCGTGAAGGCCCTAAGGGACATGTCATACGAGAAGCCGATGGTCGGACCATCGGACGCGCTCGTATCGAACTGGAAGAAGTGCGGATGGAGATTGATCTTGTTCGACCATCCCGTCCGCGCATCGTCTGGAATTTCATTCTTGAAGATCACGTCCACACAATCGTAGACGTTACCGCGAATGACCAACGGGACCTGCTTCTTTGGGTTGCTCCGAACTTCCGCTTCTTCTTCGTGCAACACATAGAGCATGGCAATCGGATCGATGAGCGCAGCCGTCTTGGCCGTCGCCGGCTTCAGTGTGACCGGAAGAATGATCGAATGGATCGTGAAGAACTTCCGAGGAGCATTCTCCGGGCACAAACTCCACGGACCTTGCGCACCAGGCTTTGGTGGCTCGGTGTCTCTGGTTCCATCCTCACGAACTCGGAACGGCTCCAACCATGGGGCACCCCCGTGGTTCGGAGCAAAGGGCGGACGCTTCCCCAGGTGCGGACGCAACCACGGGAACGCCAACTTCCCAGTCTGAGGGTCAAACGTAATCGGAGGCCGTTTCAACGGTGTGGGAGACACATAGTCGGCCCACTTGTGCGGCGTCTCCGGTTCATTGAGTGCCAAGGCACCCTCCCACTTCCAGTTCACCACCGTAGGATCATTGGCTTTTGCCTGCTGGACCTGATCCTCTGTCTTGCCAGGCAAGCCCTGAGGCGGAAGCATATACTCAACCCAATCCTTGATGGAAACCTTGGCAGGATTGGCTTTCCAATCCGTCTTATCTTTCGTGATTTCCCACTTCTTCCCGCCGTACCAATCAACTGTGGTTCCAACCAACTTATCGGAGCTGACCGCCGGCTTAATCTTGCCCTTTCGATCCGGCAATTCCACCAACGCCTTCATCACGTCGGTTTGGAAGCCTGGCGCCTGCAAGGTATTGTACACACGCCAGAACCCCCACATGCCGGTCACATAGTGCTGTGGAATATGGCAATGAAACACAAACTCACCGGCCAATGCTTGCAACCCGCCGGATCCACCCTCGATCACTTCATCATAGATCTCGGACGGTCCGATTGACTGCACATCAAGACGGTCCGAGGTGTCGCTGATCAATGGAAACTTCACCGGACCGTTCTTCGACAACGTCGGATCCAACCTGCTGGTTCCAGGTTGTCTGGCCCAACGAATCGACCCTCCGTGCAAATGGTGCGAATGGACGATTTCTGAACCACCGATCATGCGGAACTTCGCAGGATCACCGAGGTACGATCGTGGAATCGTCGTGGCTGGATCACCGAAGGTATAGGACCCATAGCCCTGAGACTCATCGGCAAAACCCACCAAGTGCTCTTGCATTTCCAATCGTGTGCCATGCGGTTCACTGCGATAGTTCAAGAGTCGGGCTGCTGGACGATAGGTATCGGTATGTGCGTCACGCTGCGGGAGCATGTCGCCTTTGCGGTTCAAAAGACGGAAGGTTTCATCACCGGCTTCGTGATAGAAAATCACGAATTCCCGGAAATCCGATCCCTTGTCCACATCGATGATGGCTTCCCAGCCGCTCTTCATTTCCTCGCCGGTGAATGGGCTCAAGAAGTGAGATCCACGTGGCTCAACCACGAGCGACCCCAACAAACCGAGAGAATACTGATCTCTCGAGGCGTGGCTATGGAACGCATGCCCACCCTCTTGTGTATCCGGTGCGATATACCATTCGAATTCACCGCTCTTCCCCGACGCTACCAACGCGTCCGGATTATTGGCTGTCGCCGGCTTGCCGTTGCTGGCCACCAGCATCTGCGAGCCATTGATGATCATGTTCGTCGGTTCGCCCTCGATCTGATTGCGAAGCGTGATCCGAAGACAGTCACCCTGATTGGCACGAATGACCAATGGTTGGATCAAATCGCCCTGAAGACCGTTCGACACGGCACCACCAGCAAACGTCTGATCCTCACTCTCCCGTGCCGTCTTATTCTTCGCTTCTTCTTCACGCACGCCCGCAACATTCTCAGTCAGGGCATACATAAACCCAGGGTAAAAATCTCCGAACCGATTGACGGTGATTTCAACGTTCATCGCCGTCACGTCATAGGCTCGAACCATTGCCTGAGCGGGGCATCGCCCACCCTGCGTCACCTTCACCTTGTCCATGTCATCCGCAACAAGGAGTACACCCTGCTGCATCGCATGGGCACCGGCACCTTGGAACGGTCCTTTGCTGTGAACCTGCCGTTCCACCTGTTCGACGGCCTTTGACATCTTGTCCATCAATACGGGACCAGCTTGCGTATGGATCGGCTTTGCCAGATCCTGATTCGCATTCTGGGCAACATGAGCATCATGCGACATGAGCGCACTCGCCGGCAGCGGCCCAACAGCCATCAGTGCGCTCGCTAAGCCTAATATTCCAATTCCCGGCCTCAACCATTTCGTCACTGTCATACGTTCACCCTCCCTAACGTTTCAAAAGGCCCCTCTCCTTGACAACAAATCACTCGGGATACCAATTTATCCTTCGTCAACAGCATTATGAGTCCGGCAGGAGCCGATCTTTTTCGGTGGAAGCGAGAGGAGGCCAATCCAGTCGTTCCAAACTCCTGCCGGACAGCTCAATATCAACTAGTTAGATCAACAGGCAGACCGCCACACCACTAGTGCCCAAAAAGAATGAGCAAAAATTGTTCCTACTCTCCATCACTCGGCTTAGCCATCCATTTTTTCGGCAAAATATCTCTCCCTCGCACACCATATCTTGTCAGGATGTACTCACGTCATGGGATACACACGCCCCACAAACGAGATGAATTTCTCATGGAATTTCCATGAAATGTGCATGTTTACGATGATATTGAGGGTAGATCTTAGAAAATTATGATATGGGGCGTCAACGCCCCATCATTGACAATGACAACCTTTCCGACTCGGTCAAAATAACCCCCGCAAGCCGTGCTTCTTGACCATCCGCTCGATCGTTTTTCGATCTACTCCTGCTTCACGTGCCGCCCTCCCCATATGCCCATCGTTCCGTCTCAGGAGATCGACCAGGAAACCCCGCTCAAAAGATTCCACCGCCTGCTGCTTAGCCTGTTTGAACGAAGTCGATTCTTGCTGTAAGGTGTCTCGCTCCGCCAGGCTCAGTAATCGCTCCGGCAGATGCGTACTGGTCACCGTAGGCCCCTCAACCAGGACAGCGGCTCGTTCCATGACATTTTGCAATTCCCTCACATTGCCCGGCCAGGCGTATCGCATCAACAGGTCGGCGGCGGATGGATCGATGGTCGGGATCGTGCCGAAATCTGATCGAACCTGTTGTGCAAACCTCGTGAGAAACTCGTTGGCCAGTAAGAGAATATCCCCCCCCCGATCTCTAAGCGGCGGAAGATTTAAAGGGATCACATTCAGCCTGTAGTAAAGATCTTCACGAAATGCGCCTCGACGACATTGCTCTTCTAGGTTTTGATTCGAAGCTGCGATCACGCGGACATTCAGCGAGGTGAATCTAGTCCCACCGACCCGTCGCACATGCCTTTCTTGTAGGACACGCAGCAGCCGAGCTTGGAGGTTCGCACTCATCCCGCTGACCTCATCCAAAAAAATTGTTCCACCGTCGGCCGCCTCGAACAGGCCGACCTTTGATACATGAGCCCCGGTAAACGCCCCTTTCTCATGACCAAACAGTTCGGTTTCCAAGAGAGAGTCCTGTAGGGAAACGCAGTCGACGGGGATGAACGGACACTGAGCCCGAAGACTTGATTCATGGATCAGACGCGCGATCATTTCCTTCCCCGTCCCGCTTTCTCCGTACACCAGAATATTGGAATCGGTCGGCGCCACCTTATTGATCATCGTCAGCACTTCCCTCATCGCAACACTGTTCCCGACCAGCAGAGGCGCCTCCTCCAACAAACTCGCCGACGATCGTTCCATTGTCAGAGCGGGACGAGTCGCGATAGAGCTCACCGGCATGGATTCGAAAGCCCGCCGTGCCACTTGCACAAGTTCGTCGCTGGTAAAGGGTTTCGTAATGTAATCAAACGCTCCATATCTCATGGCCGTCACAGCCGTGTCGACGGTTGCATGCGCCGTCAAAAGGACTACAAGAACCGCCGGATCCATCCGCTTCGCTGCGGCCAACACCTCAATACCATCCAACTTCGGCATTCTCAGATCCGTCATCACAAGGCCAGGCCGTTCCCGCTCGATCATGTCAAGCGCATCGGCCGGATCAGCAGTCACCAGGCAGTCATACGACACTCGACTCAAAATTCGACGACAATTCTCCAACGCCTCACGCTCGTCATCGACTATGAGAATTTTGCCTGTGATTCCCATATTCCCTCTTCCTCGACCGACGCTTCACAGCCTACCGCCGGTAAGGCAACTGAGAACAACGCGCCGATCTCTCCGTTCTTGACCTCAATCCGACCCCGGTGATCTGAGACGATCCCGTAGGCCAGAAATAACCCCAACCCGGTTCCCTGGCCCGCCGGCTTGGTACTGAAAAATGGGTCAAAGACTCGCCCAATGATGTCGCTCGCGATACCGGGGCCGTTGTCGGACACGACCATTTCGACCCCGAGCCTTCCGTCCATTTGTATGGGTCTTGTTCGAACCGTCACGATGCCAGCCCTCCCCGACGGACTGACCGCATCAATCGCGTTGTTGATTAAGTTGAGAATGACCGTCTCCAATCGATCACGATCGCCCATGATAAACGGTAGTAATGGGGCAAGCCTGGCTTGAAGTCCCATAGAGAGAGCCGAAACCCGTTCACCGGCAATGGCAACACAGGAGCGCACGACACAATTCACATCGATAGGCTTTAATGTCGACACCGATCCGCGCGAAAAAGTCAGAATACTTTTCGTGACCCTGGAAATGCGTTCAGCCTGAGCTTTGACCGCCACCAGATCCCGCCGTACCTCGACGGGGATCGTCGACCGCGTCGCATCGGCCTCTATGCATTCGATGCGATTTAATATGATCCCTAGAGGATTATTGACCTCATGCGCAATCCCGCTGGCGACTTTCCCCAGAGTGGCCAGACGTTCCGCTAACTCAAGGCTCCGCATATGCCGGGTGACCTCTTCAGTCTTTTCCTTCACACGGCGAGCCAAATCCTTATTGAGCTCTTCGAGCTCAGCCCGGGAAGCCATCAGGCGGTCGGCCATCCGATGCACGGCAGCTGCTAATTCCTCGAACTCATCCCCGGTATGGATGTTCAGCGGACGGTCATACGTGCCTTGGCTGATCGCTTCAACGCCACTGTGGAGAATTTGAATTGGACGAGCAATACGCGTCGCAACATATCGGCTGATCGCCCAGAGCAGTCCAAACATCACCAAGGCGATCATAGCCAAATTCCGCAACTGATCCCGAATCGGAGCGTAACTTTCTGCTGGCTGCTGACGCACAAAAACGTGCCATGGATTTTCAGGCAAACTCAATTTGGACACAGGTGCATATCCCACGACCGTGTCCGCCGCACCATGTCCGTCATCCTCCGCGATGCCCCAACCTGGCTCCGATGACACGACCATCGCCATGAGTGGACTTGGTATGCGATGCGCCTGTCTCGGCAGAATCGGACAAACAAGCGGATTGCCGGCAGCGTCAAACAGCATGGCGTGGCCGGTTTGCCCGATGTGGATTTCTTTGATCATGGCGAGGAGTGTGTCGAATCGATACGACGCTTTGACGGCTCCGATGACGATGCGCTGACGCTCATCAAGAATCGGCACAGCGATATCGATCGTCTCCTCAGAAGACCGAAACGACCCCTCATGTTCAGGAATCAGGCTGGTAATGTGTACTTGTTCCCCGTTCCCTGCGTGAAGCGCCTTCCACCAGGATTCCTCTCCGAAAAAGTAACGGTCCGGCTCCGAGCTGGCTGCGACCAGCCCCCCATATTGGTCCACAATGAGCAGGCCCACAACCTTATCGCCCCCGCGAACCTTCGTGTCCAGAAGAAACCGTGACAGTTCGGCATCCAGAAGACGATCCGCGCCCTCCCCTCCTTCCTCCCATACTTGCATGCGTAGGGAAAGGAGGCGCTGCGCTCGATCGTAATCCAACGGATAGGCGCGGTTGGCCGCCTCAACCGGCTGACGCACACGCAACGGTGCGGACCCGAGCAGTCTGACACTTTGCACTTCGGCTTGGATCAGCATGGTCACTCGATCGGCGACTTGGACTGCAATTGCTTGGAGATTGCCCCCGATTACATCTCGAAGAGACTGCATCCCCGAGACATAGGCTAGTGCAAGTCCGATGACCAGGGGAATACAGCCGACCAACACAATCGCCCATACAATGCGCCCGCGAATGGTCCGAATTCTCATCGACTCCTCGCCCAAGAATGCTGTATTTTACGCATCGCACACAGGAAAACTCCAGGGGGCGAAACAGCGCGATGCGACACCCCTGGCAGACTTCACCCGGCAGGCATGGGCCGGAATCGGTCATCATCGCACTATCGGGCCGACAGGGCTGGTGAAGTGGTGATCGATACCGAACGCTTTTGGCCGCCCATCTTCAGGGAGAGACAAAAACCTGAACAACCTGGCCATTGAAGTGACATAAGTCTGTGCCCAGGGAGAGAGTATGTTGACGGCAGTGGTGGTCCTTCACCCGATACGGGGGAGAACCCAGGCTAATGACCTCCTCTCAAGCTTTCAAGACCGGAGCGGACCGTACTCCGGTCGTTGAGGTCAGCACATACCGAAAAACGGATGGCTATTACCCACCGCTCAGCACAACATGAAATGTGAGATCTGCATCAACTCGGCGGACTTTGATGGACACCTCCTGACCTGGGGTCGTGCGCTCGATCAGAAAATTCTTTAGCTGAGCGGCATCAAGGATCTCCGTATCCTCGATGGCTAGCAAAATATCATGTTTCTGCAGACCTGCCGCTTTGGCCGGTTCGGCGACATCCTTCACAGCCACGCGCAGCCTCGTGCCATCCTTGACCGAAGTCAGATGGAGACCAAGCTTGGAGAAGGCGAGCGGTTTCCCGGAGAGTGTCGCGTTGACGATCCGCTCGGCGAGAATACCTGGGATCGCGAATGCCATACGGCTACAATAGCTCTGTGTTTCTTCCTTATCAGTCTGAATCACCGCATGCACGATTCCCACAATCTCTCCCTGCCCGTTGAAGAGTCCGCCTCCTGAATTGCCGCTGCATGCCGAAAGATCAGCCTGAATCAAACGGGTGTCAACCGTTTGGAGAAATGTATTGGTATTCCCAAGCCTGCCAAATGCCATGGTCGGCCCCCAGCCAAGCGGATAACCGACCGTGAAGACCTCCATTCCAGGTAATACGTCCCCGGTGACAAATGAGGTTCCGGTCTGCAGTTTTGAACGGTGCGGTTCTGCCACGCGATAGAGCACGACATCCATAAATGCACTGTCACCCACGAGATCGGCGGGAAGTTCATGCAGATCATTCGTCAGAATGCGGATTCGTTTCTGGATGAGGGTGCCGGTTGTCGGGTCATGCTTTTCCGCGGCATGTCTGGCGGTGACCACGTACCCGTCTCGCAGATGAAATCCGGTGCCTCGCACAGCGACCTTCCCGGGCTTCGCCGGCGTTCGTTCATCTTGGGTGTCCGCCAGAATTCCAACCGTCACCTGTCTGGCTCGCTGAAACACATCCTGGCTGAGTGGTATCGTTTCACCCATGAGGGGATACGCGCACGTCAATGAGACAAGCCCTACACACAATGCAGAGAAACACGGGTACAATGACTTCGACGACCGATAGCGGATCATGTGATACTCCTTCCATCAATAACCGTTCCCCGGACGCAGAGAGGTTCAACCAGCCTTGTTTCTAACCAAGCGTAGATCGTACCCAAGTGTTTCGATGCATCTCAATACAATGATGAATGGGCGTATCTTGCGCACATATCCTTCACGACAACGACTGAACCATCCAGATGCAGGCCTGTGAATCTCTGTGGTAAACTGACACTCCTCGGCCACGGCTGAGCGACGACCAGTCATCGGTGCCGAGCTTATCGTGCAACGCCTTCCGGCCCAACGATGAGACTCTTGGATGCGATTGTATGCTGGAGTGTCGTATATGGCTCATGACCGTCTTGACCTTCCTCGTCATGATTGGAAACTCCACGCTCACACAGGCAGGATCAAAACCCTCACCGGAATTGGCTCTCCACTTAACCGGCATTGCGAATCTCGCCCGACCATCTCCGATGGTTACAGTCCCAGCCGGCACCTTTTTCTATGGCAGCAAGCACGTTTCAACTTCGCCTTATGGTAACTGGACTCCCTTTGACGATACGGAACTTCCCCAACATCAGGTCTGGTTAGACACCTATGAAATCGATCGCGATGAAGTGAGTCTCGGCGAATATCTGATCTTCTTACACCAACGAAACCATCATCCATCGGATGAATTACAGAAACTCCTCTGGCATGTCATCACGATCCACTCCATTCCCGACGAAACCCTGGCACGCTGGCCGGTGCTCTATGTCACGTGGACTGAAGCAAAGGAATTCTGCGCAGCAAGGAATGCGAGACTACCGACAGAAGCCGAATGGGAAAAAGCGGCGCGAGGGGCAGAAGGCTATTTGTTCCCCTGGGGTGAGACCACCCCAGGCTCCTCCCTCGCGATGTTTGGACAACATCATGTGCATGAGATCCCCATTCTGGCCGCCGTCGATTCCCTCGATCAGGGCAAGAGTCCCTACGGGCTGCACCATATGGCCGGAAACGTGGCGGAGTGGGTGCAAGACTGGTTTGGCCCCGACTACTATGCCTATATGCCGGAACGCAACCCGCCGGGCCCCGCCACCGGCCGGTACAAGGGCGTCCGTGGTGGTTCATGGAAGAGTGCCAGGATCATGCTCAGAACCGCAACAAGAGGGGGCGCATCTCCCGATCAACGTTCGGCAACGATCGGATTCCGCTGCACACGCCCCTCGATTAAGAGTGCCAACTAGTTGCTAATTTGCATGGACAGGTTGATGAATGATCTTTTCACGATCGAAGGAGATTTCAAATGAAAATGGACCAGTCCCTATGAGAGGAGTTATCGTGCCCCTGAGATGGCTCACTCTTCTAATTCCTTGCAGTCTTCTACTCCCAGCCCTTCCGGTCAAGGCCATGGAGTTTACTGCCGACCAGATCACCAAAATCGATGGGAGATCGCGAAAATCCAACGTCTATTACCGCGACAATATGTGGCGCATTGAGCACCATACGATGGGACCGGTCAATGTCAGCATCGTGCGGAAAGATAAGCACGTCGTCTGGTTGTTACTATCTAGGATGAAGCATTTCAAAACCATTCCTTACAGTGCTGAACAGGATCTCAGAGTGAGTGAAACATTGCCGGGCGAGGTATCTCGGGAGGAGATCGGCCAGGAAGTCAGGGAAGGACATCCGACGATCCTCTACGAAGTCACAACGAAACAAGGCGAGCAGGTTGATGTCTACTATCAATGGGTCGCGACGGACATTCACTTCCCCATGAAGCTGGCAAGAAAAGACGGGAGTTGGATCATGGAATACCAGCACGTCAAGATGCGCTCGGTTCCCGATTCACTATTCAACCTTCCCCTCAACTTTCAACCATTGGAAGATTTCAATAAACCGGGGGCGCCTGAGCCAACTGCACCCGGCATGTAGGGTGCCGAACAGGACCGATCGCGTCTCTATCAGTTTATGCCAGCATCGGCTGCGCAGCGAAAGCCGGTCGACTCATTGCGCATCGTCGGATCACTGTCGACACGCGTAAAGATGCGGACGGTCGGCGTTTCATTCTGCCAGCCCGCTCCGCGAATCACCTTCTTCGTGCCTTCCTGAGGACCTGTCGGATTTTTGGACGGACTCTTCTCATAGTATCGCGCATCATACCAGTCGTTTACCCATTCCCACACATTGCCGACGATGTCATATACGCCATAGGGACTCTTTCCCGCCTCGTAACTCCCTACGGGCATGAGCGTCTTCTCGCCGATCCACCGCTGGTTGTAATTCAGATGTTTTGCTGTTGGCTCGACATTCCCCCAGGGGAACCGTCGATCGGATGTCCCTTTGGCTGCTTTTTCCCACTCTGCTTCCGTGGGAAGTCGTTTACCAGCCCATTTGCAATAGGCCTCCGCATCAAACCAATCAACATTGATCACAGGACGATCAGCAAGTGATGCTGTGATGGTGTCACCTTGCCAAAGATTTCTCGTAGGATTGGTTGGGTTCTGTGGAATACGATGGCCGGTGCTTTTGACAAATTCGACATAGCGACCGTTCGTCACTTCGAATTGGTCGATCAAAAACGGATCCAAGAAAACCTCGTGACGTGGATACTCGTCTCGCCCTCCATCTCGATCACCTGGCGGCACTCCCATGGGGAATGAACCAGCCGGGATTTCAACCATTGGTGTACGGTCCTTCCCCTTCGGCGGTGCAATCACAATCTGCAACGACTGGGCGGCCGCCACGAGAAGAAACGTGTTGAACAGAATGCTGAACGTTGCTGTACCAACCCAGAATCGAACAGTCATCGGACAGGACTCCTTACGCTTCGCCTCAGCCATCTAATCATTGTATGATCGCATAACGGAGGAATGTCATACAGATGGGGCTGAGTCAGTTTTTTAACACGAGTTGCTACAATCTCTCTCACGACAAGGCCGGTCGTGATCACGAGCAATGTTTACCGACACTACTCCCTGATAGGCATCAAGTGAAGCAGTTCCCCTCCAGCAGTTGCACGAACCGCGTCATCTTCGTCATGGAGCCCCTGCTTCAGAACCGGAAGGGCACCTACGCCATCCAGTTTTGCCATAGACTTAATCGCCGCAATTCTTACACGAGGCATCGTATCCGCGAACAACGACCTCACTGTGGCATGAGCTTCGGCTCGGTTTTCCTTGGAGGCTCTGGCGAGGGCTCGAGCAAGGGCAGTTCTGACGGCCGGTTCCTTCGTGTTGGCAAGAGCCGAGATTGGACCAGATAACTCATCAAACCGTTCACCCTGCTCCAGTAATCCCCCGATTACAAAGGCCCTCACGGACGCATCAGGGTCCTCCGTGAGGGCCTTTCTCAACGGAGAGCGTACATCGAAACCGTTGAGTTGTCCAAGACTCACCGCCGCAGCCAACCGAACGGGAGGAAGCGGATCCTTCAAAAGCCTAGTCAAAATAGTACCCGCTTCCGGCTTGGAGACATGGGCAAGCCCCATAGCAGCCACCCCACGCACCGATGGTTGCTTGTGCCCGCTGGCCTCAATCAAAACTGGGAACACCTGTGCTCCTTGCAAGTCAACCAACGCACGAATCGCTGCACCTCGCTCGTCAGGGTTCGGCGCTTTCCCTGATTGCGCCAACAATGCACAGCCTTGTTTGCGACCAAATCGACAGAGAGCCTCCGCCGCCGCCACTCGGACTCGCACCTCAGGTTCTTGCAACAGCGGTTCGACAAGCCCGATGACCGAATCATCGCCAGACTTTCCTAGTCCTTTGAGGACTGCTTCCTTGACCAACGCAGCTTGATCGTCCAAGGCCCGTCGGAAACGTTCTGATCGGCGGCCCCCATCTAACTTCGCCAACCCTTCCGCAGCCAATGCACGAACAAGTCCGGATCCATCGTTGAGCCCATCTTGCAGAAAGGAAATCGCGTCGGGACTCTGCCACTCTTTAAGAGCCGTATAGGCCACACCACGCATCTGCTCCCGCATATCCTGAGTCAGAACGACCACAAAGGCCAGGGCAACCTCCTGGAGGATCGATTGATCGTCACGTTTTAACAATTGAACAAGATCATCATAATCCGACAAGGCATCTTTGGGCTTCCCCAGCCTCAACAATGTGCGAATCTTCAGTCGGCGAATATCAGGCGCACCGACCGTATTCGAGTCAAGCTTGGCCAGCTCCTCCAAGACCTTCTGATAGTCTTTCTGATCGTAGAGTGTCTGAATCCCTTGAATACCGGGCTCTGCTCCGGAAAACGCAACCTCATGAAGTGGGATCAACCACATCAGCGCAAGCAGACTGATCATATGCCGCCGAATACTCGCGAGCTTCATGTCCTAGTCTTCGTGTCTTTGGCGCGTGGAACTCGCGCGTTTCTGGTATCCGGGCGGCTCCTCGAAATACATCGCTGGTTGAGGTGACTTCCGGATTCGTTCGTAATGAAACGACCAATCTCGATCTCGACTGACCAATTTGAGGACGATGTCCATCTCCTCATCGACCCACTCATAGAATCGTTCGCCTCTTCCATGTCGCTCCGTCTGAACGTCGTACAGCCGGGCAGGACGGTCGGCCACCACAGCGGGACCGATCAGTGTTCTGGTCGTTTCTCCGCTCAATTTCGGGCGTGTAGGAATGATGTCCTCCGTCAACGGCATCACCAACAATTCTCGTCGTTGAGGAAGGACGTACCATATCTCTGCGTGATCAGACCGTATGATTTCGATCGCCGCAAATCCACGTTCCGTTCGAACCGCATACCTGTACTCCAATCTCAGGCGATCCCCTTTTCCAAACACTTGCGCCTGATGTTGCTTCCCATTCACTCCTAGGACGAGGCGGCCAGAAAACTCCGGCTCAGTGGAAAGAGTGTCGGCACCCTCCGCAGACAAGAGCGGACACCAAACCGACGCCGCAACGATGAGGACAAGGAACACCGAGTGGTAGGCTCTCCTTCTTGTCTCTCCCTGCATCAGTCGTTACTGCTGAGTTTCAACCACCGGTTGAATATTGACGGAATACCCCAATGACTCAAGGCCGAATCGAGGATTGTCCATGACCGTATAGGCGGTTCGATTTCCTTTTGGAGCTGGTAATGACAGCTGCTCAACCAGCCTTCCGTTGGGTTGCACCGTGATGAACTTCGTCGTCCCTGGTCCTGTCTGTGGATGCCAAACGACTAACTGATACGTCCCGGGTGGAATGCCATCGATCACGAACTTGCCTCCTACGTCGGTCAGAGCATAGTAGGGATTATTAACGGCCATGGCCCAGCTTTCCATATAGGCATGAAACCCACACTGCATATAGAATGTCCGTCGACCTTTATTGAGATACACCGGCCCGACCAACGACTTTCCTGGCGCATGATTATGCATGGCATGGAGATCACCCCGCCGATGCTGGTGGTTCATGATCAGAGGGGTGTTGAACAATACTCTGTTTCCTGCTTCGATCGAAGTTTCATACCCCTGTATGTCATGCATGACGGGGTCCATATTAATCACTTCCACCGCATGACCATTTCGAACAATCGTCATAAACGGTTCGAATTTGCAATCGCGGGATTCGATCAACGGAACTGATAGGTCGAAGGGCTTGCCGGACTCGACACCTTCAAGCAAGACAATCGCGTCCTTCAGGCCTCGACGGGAGTCGACGACAAAATCATACAACAATCGCCACCCACGCCCATTTGAAATCCTCCCACAATAGACAGGATCAGGAAATGTGATGAGGTTGAAGCCTTTCGGTTCAGGAAGATCGCCACTCAATGTCACGATGCCTTCAATCGTCCCACCGTGCGGTACATCAATCACCTCATAGGCCGCCGCACTCATCGGCAGCACCACCACAGCGATTAAAAGCAGGATCTCGACGCAACACTTGTGCAACAATCCGCTCACGGATGAACTCCCCTTTCAGCACTCATGATTGCATTACCTTCCGCATCTTTACTCATAATACGAAAAGAACTTACTCAGGAAGAACAGAAGACCAAGGTCCCCTTTCCGGACATACACTCACATCACGTGGAGGTACACACAACGCAATCTCGATAGACCAGGTCAATCCTATTGGCTGGGAGCTTTACGATTAGCCGTCCCCTGTAAATCCATTTCCAGCAAGACAGGGCCATCCACTTGCCTGGAATCAATCCGACGGGGCATCTGGTCGACCATGAGTTTCGTTAATGGAACTGCCGCAATCGTCGTTGCATTGCGAAACGAATTCGAATACAGGAAAAGCCGTACGCTTTTCGGCCGTTCGCTCGGCTTGATTTGGGGGACAACCTCGTTCCCCACAAAACCGACCAGAAGCCCACTCCCATCGCCAAGCTTATGAATTTCGTAGGATCCAGACGAGGAGGACACCCGCTCCAGCATCAAATCCGGACTCTGTGTCACCAATGCCATCCCAAGCTGCTTGGGGGCAATGAAGCCATACCTCCCCGTGGGTGCCAGTGAAAACCGAACCGTACCACTTTCCAATTCCGCCACACCGTTCTTTGTTCTCATCTGACGCCTCAATTCCGGCTCAGTCCCGGACGCCTCGATGACCACTGCAGCAGGCGCAGCCTTCTCCATGGGCAACACTTCTGTCTTGCCTCCCGGCGCTCCATCGCTCAGAGGCGGCACGCCCGCCTGGAGCAGGATCACAAGTACAATGGCGGCTGGCCGCCGACCGGTCGCTACAAGGCAAATGATGCACGAATCGAACCACCTGCGTAACATAGACGCTCCTCACCCTGCTCGTTCAATGAACTACCACTCGGCTGAGTGATCCGACGAACATAAGCAGACCCGATTACACACCACGGAGTGTGATCGTTCAGGGTTTCGCCTCGAAAGTCGAGGACTCCTCTGGCGCTTGAGAGATTTTACTCGACGATTGATCCCCAGACACCGACTTGGCGCAACGAAATCCCAACCAATTTATTTTGGTGTTTGGATCAGTCCCATTCCTCATCGCCACCCTCATCGTTGTGGTGCTGTCCATCCAACCTCCGCCACGAAACGCTTTTTGAGTCCCGCTTTTCGGCCCCTGAGGATTTCGATCCGGCGCCGTCTTGTAGTAATCCTGGTCATACCAGTCGGATACCCACTCAGCCACATTACCCATGGTTTGATGGAGGCCGTAGGGGCTCACAGAGTTTTCATACTTGTCCACTGCAATGATTGGTGGATACATCAGTGACCGTTCAGGCCGATCCCGCACGGGTCCAGAAAGCCCCGTCCTTCCGAAATTCGCTCGGCTCAATCCTGCAGATTGATCCCCCCACGGATTCTTTCGTCCGTCTTCACCCCGTGCCGCTTTTTCCCATTCCGCCTCAGTCGGCAGCCGCTGGCCCGCCCACTTGCAATACGCGTCGGCGTCTTGCCACGTGACGTGCATGATCGGATGGTGAGCCATCGCCTCTTGGAAATTTCCACCGTCGTAGCGCCAATCCAACTGGGGATTGCGCCCGGTCGCCAGAATGAATTTCAGATACTGAAGATTTGAGACTTCGTACTTATCGATTTCAAAAGCATCGAGATACACGCGTCGCTGCGGAATCTCGCCTCGATAGGCCAGACGATCCGTCTTCTTGTCGCTGCCCATCAGGAACTCTCCCGCGGGAACCAAAATCATTTCCCCTTTCGCCTTCCAGTTGGCCACTCGTTCCACGGCCAGCTTCTTTCCGGATTCCGTCCATTCCACCGTGATGTCTTGTGTATCCAGCCCCCATGCGACGTGAGCCATAGCTGTTACGGCGCCGACCATGAGGACGGTCCAACCAGCCCTACGCCATGTTCCTCCTCTTGCATCCCTCATACGAAGATCTCCTTTTCTCTTGAAGGATCAACATCCATCGCCTAGCGACCCTCACTCTGCAGACCGCATCACTGTCGGTGCGGTACCATCCCGGCCGACATTCGATACTTCGGCATTTACCTCGCTTCCAGAACTCGCACAACGAAACCCTGTTAGATAACTCTCCCGATCTGGTGGCCCGGCATTTCGGCCGGCGGAGCGTGCGACCTCTGGGTCTTCATTCCAGGACCCTCCACGAAAAACCTTGAGCTCTCCGTTGCTGGGCCCTGATGGATTCCTGTCTTGACCTTGCCGATAGTACTCAGGATCAAACCAATCCGACACCCATTCGCTGACATTACCCGCCATTTGATAGACGCCGTACGGACTGACACCTTTGTCATAGCGATTGATATTGGCGAGCGGAGGGTACTTGAATCC
>NZ_JBUBKD010000061.1:0-17478 GCF_054902215.1 Nitrospira sp. CMX1
GACAGTGTCCGATCGCTTGTCAGCTACACGCTGCCCGATCATGTGGAGAACTTGCGTGCCTTCGGTGCGGCCTCAGTCGCAACCGGTAATTCGCTGAACAATTTCTTGTTCGGTGAGACAGTCGATGGGAAGGCTGGAGATGACCTATTGAGCGGGACCCGCTACATCTTCGGAGTCGGATATGGGAAGGATACCATCGCAGACAGTACCACAGTGAATGAGTACGGTTCCAACAGCGAGAACGTTCATTTGCACAGCAACAATGTTGTGCAGTTTCTTGCCGATGTGTCGCCTCAGGACATCCGCTGGGAGCGTAGCGGAAACGATTTACTGCTCCGTATCGATGGAACCGGGGACACACTCGCGATGTCATCATTCTATACGGTGGCGTTCACCCAGGGGGACTACCTGTTTTCGCCGAATATTTACTTGCCGGAGAAGAGACTGGTCTCGAGCGGTAGCCCCTTCTATCTCGCACCTTCTCAGGTCGAGCGATTCGAGTTTGCCGATGGAACGGTCTGGGGTGCGGATTTCTTCGGCGGGACGATGATGGGCGACCATCACGCGAATCTCTATACGTTTGGGCGCGGAGCCGGGCACGACACGATCCTCGATTTTGACTTTACCTCCGAGCAGTCAGTGGATGTGCTGCGGATGGCAGATGGGGTGTCGCCCGGTGAGGTGGTTGCTGACCGTATCGGAGACAATCTGGTGCTCCACATCGCGGGTACGACAGATCAGCTGACAGTGCAGTCGCACTTTGCCGCGGTTTCCGTCCGGTTCCGGTTATTTTCCACGACCTGGAACGTCGATGCCTATCGGGTAGAACAAGTCCAGTTTGTTGATGGGACGACCTGGGATACGGCCGCCATCACTAATCAACTGACGAATCTGACCGGTACGGAGGTGCGTGACATTCTGCGTGGGAATGTTCGCGCTAATACCATCCAGGGGTTGGCGGGGAACGATTGGCTGGAGAGTTTTGACGGCGATGATGTGCTCGAGGGTGGGGTAGACAACGATACCCTGCTTGGTGGCTCGGGGGATGACACCTATGTGTTTAACCTCGGCGACGGCATCGATACGATCGAGGATACCGCGACGGGTGATGAACGCAACCGGATTCAGCTCGGGGCAGGGATTACTCAGCATGATCTTCTCTTCATGCGTAATGAATCGGCGAGGACTCTGACCATTCAAGTCGGCAGCAACGGGACTAACAAGCTGGTGCTGACCGATTTTGATCCAACCGAGGCATCAGGCTCATTGGTGGTCGAGACCGTGGTCTTTGCTGATGGGACGACGACCAATCTTGCCGATCTCTTCGGCACGCCGGTTAATCATCCGCCGACAGTCGCTCACCCTATGGATGATCGAACGGTCTTAGAGGATACGCTGTTGAGCATTCAGATTCCCGCCGACACCTTTGTCGATCCTGATGCACAGGATGTGTTGACGTACAGTGCGACATTGGTAGATGGGACAGCGTTGCCGGCTTGGCTCAGCTTTCATTCGACGACACGCACGTTCACGGGGACCCCGGACGATGCGCAAGTGGGAAGTCTCGATCTCAAAGTCATGGCGACGGATGCGGGAGGACTGAGTGCGACGAGTCTCTTCACCCTGACGGTACAGAACGTGAACGATGCGCCGACGATCGTGAATCCGCTGATCAATCAAACGACGCTGGAGGATGCGCGGCTCAGTATTCAAGTGCCGGCCAACATTTTTGCCGATGTGGATGCAGGGGATACGTTGACCTATAGCGCTGCGCTGACAGATGGAACGGCATTGCCGACGTGGCTGACATTTGATTCAGCCACTCGAACATTCAGCGGCACCCCAACGAACAGCGAGGTTGGCACACTCGATCTGGCCGTTACGACGACCGATGTCGGCGGGCTGAACGCCACAGGCGCTTTCACCCTCACCGTCCGGAACGTGAACGATGCACCGACCGTGGCCAATCTGATCGCCGATCAACAGGCCACACAAGGCACAGCCTTCAGCTTCCTTGTGCCGGGCAACGCCTTTGCCGATGTCGATGTCGGTGATGCGCTCACGTACCGTGTGACCTTGGCGAACGGCACGCCCTTGCCGACCTGGTTGAGCTTCAATGGGACCACCAGAACCTTCAGCGGTACGCCGGGCAGCGGTGATACGGGGGTGTTGACGATCAAAGTCACGGCGACCGATACGGGGACGCTCAGTGCATTCGATCTCTTTGATCTGAGAGTCAACAGCCTGGATCAAATGCTCACCGGAACAGCAGGCAGCGATGTGCTGACAGGTGGAGTCGGTAACGATCAGCTCGTTGGGCTAGCGGGAAACGATACCCTGAGCGGCGGGGAGGGAAACGATTTTCTCGATGGGGGTGCCGGAGCCGATTTCCTTCGCGGTGGGACGGGGAACGACACCTATGTGATCGATGCGGCGAGTGATGTCGTGACAGAGAATCTCAACGAAGGCACCGATATGGTACAGACTGGGCGTACTTACACGCTCGGCGCCAATGTCGAGAACCTGACGTTAACCGGCATCTTCGCCATCGCCGGTATCGGCAACCAACTCGACAACGTGCTCATCGGCAATAGTGCCGGCAATACCCTGATTGGTGGGGCTGGGAACGATACGCTGAATGGCGGGGCGGGAATCGATACCCTTATGGGTGGTAGCGGCAATGATACGTATCTCGTCGATGCGACCACCGATGTGGTCGCCGAGCTGGCGAATGAAGGGACTGATACTGTGCAGAGTACCGTGAGCGTTACCCTTGGTGCCAACGTTGAAAACCTCACACTCATGGGTACGGCCTCGATCAATGGGACCGGCAGTTCGGCGAATAACGTCTTGGTCGGCAACAGCGGCAACAACACCTTGGACGGCCTGTCCGGTGATGACACGATCACAGCCGGGGCCGGCGCCGACACGCTCTTGGGCCGCAGCGGCAACGATGTACTCAAGGGTGAAGATGGCACTGATACGCTTGACGGCGGGGCGGGCAACGACCAATTGTTTGGTGGGACAGGGAATGACATCATCACCGGCGGTAGCGGAGCGGATCAATTCACCGGAGGGGCCGGGAACGACACCTTGATCGGCAATTCCGGAAACGATCTCTACTATTTCTCACGGGGCGATGGTCAAGACACCATCATTGATTCCGATCCATTCCGGAGTAGTCAAGACAGAACGGTGTTTGGGGAGACGATCAATCCGCTCGATCTGATCATCAGTCGCCAGGCCAACGATCTGCGGCTGGCCGTGCATGGTTCAGCCGATCAGGTCACTATTAGAGACTGGTATCTCAGTCCCAATAGTCGCATTGAGACGGTGCAGGCCGGGAACGGTACGCTTTTGCTCAGTTCGCAGGTGGATCAGCTGATTCAAGCCATGGCCTCATTCACACAGCAGAGCGGCCTCACCTGGGATCAGGCGATCGATCAACGGCCGCAGGACGTGCAAGCCATTCTGGCAGCGAGTTGGCAGTAGACCGGAAAAGATGAATGGTGAGGCCAGAAGAGTGAGGGGGAGAACAAGAATGAGGGATTGGAGTAGACAGAGAGGTCAAGACGTGATCCCTTGCTATTTTCCATGATCACTCGTCCATGCCTATTCCAAGACCGTGCTTCTAGAGGTCTTGTTGGTGTTCAGACTACGATCAGATAAATGTATCTGCCTCCGTCACTTCGACTCGGCAGTGACTCAGGTCGCGGGTCAGCATGTTGTGTCGATGCAGCAAACGAGATGGATTCAACGGGGCGGATATCTGCAGGTATAAGTACATGCCGAAGCCTTCTATAAGGAACGGCGCAGTGGGTGTCGACCTTGGTCCGCCGGGGAGGGCGGATGAGTCTGTGTTGCCGTGTCATGTAGTCTCCGTCTTCCTCGCTCTCCCTCTGAGTAGCTCTGATCTCATGTGAGTGTTTCAACTTAGGACAGGTTCTGTCGCTTATCCCTGGATCCTTTTCGATTCATGGTGAATCTGAAAAGGTACGGATCAAAAAGGATTCAGTTTGCATCTCTCCGAGATACTCCTATCTTGTGGATGATCCCGTCACGAAGGTCAACGGGGGCTTAGGGTTAGATCTCGGCAGAATGATTACGCTGGTCAACGGCATTACGATCCCAACCTTCAGCGATTTGGCGGCTCGCCTCTTGCATACCTTCTTCGTTATCACGGGCCAGACGAATTGGAAGGATTACACCAAGCCCTCGTGGCAACCGGCCTTTCCGGCAGTTCCGGTGATTGTGTACGATGTGAAAGGGAAGAGGACGAATGTCCCGGATCTGTCTGCCGTGCTTGGGGTTGGGACAGTCGATCTCACAACTCCGGAAAACAAATTATTCAATCCGACAATACCGGCGGTGGGTGAAATCTGGGTCAATACCCAGTTTGAATTGACGGCGGGGAAGTCAAAGCCGGCGACGGCGATCCGAGCGATACCATAGTGGCTGGGCGCGTGTTGCTTGCCGGGTCAGGGTCGGCCGTGCAGGACGATACGGTGATCGGCAATGTGGGTATGGGTGGATAGGGCATCCTGCCGGTTCCGATCGCCTACAATGGCTGAGTGCAGCAATGGGTTGCGAATTGTACGACCTCTGATTGTAATGCCTGGAAGGGCCCGGGCGGGACGTGGGACAGGAGCTGTGGGGATATCTGCGAGACTGCGTGACGGCTGTATAATGGACCACATCATGAGTCCGGAACGGATGGGGTTGCTCATGGGCTGGTTCGAAAAAGGAAAGAATGCATATGGTGAGATGGACGGCGGCGAAAGAAGGCTGGAGTGTGCAGTGGCTGGTGGTCGGTTGCCTGTTGCTGGCCGGAACGGGTGGGTGCGGCTCGCCGGCTTCCGATAAACCGGCCAGCGTGGAGCTGCGCGCGGGAAATGGCAAGCCGGAAGGCCACACCGTGACGGTTCCGCCGCCAGCCGGGAAATCAGCACAGGCCGATCCAGCACCGACGAAGGTGGTCGGCTCAACTGGCGTAACCCCGTCACCGACGGCGATATCGCGGGACGACGACGACCGGCTCAATATCCCTGACACCGTTGCCAAGGATCTTGGCTCTTCGGATGCCCGCGACCGGTATCGCGCGTTGGACTACTGGGAGAAAAAAGACAGCAAGGCACCGATTGATCCGGTTTATGACGCGATGGAGGATGATGATCCAGCGGTACGGGCCAAAGCTGCCGCAATTCTGAAGCAGTACATGGAAACGGAGGAGGAGAGAGAGTAAGGAGCGCGGACCCTAACAGGTGGTCAGTCGTAGAGAGAACGAACCGGCCCACCTCAGTGGGTGCGAGGGTCGTGTGTATTGGGAAGTGTTTCAAGTCAGGGTGTCGGATATTTCAACCCGCTGGAGAACCGTCTGCTTGCTTCTCAGAGAAAGGTAAGAGTGGTCGCTTATCTCAACTGCTCCAGTCATATAGACCGCAGCTTCTCGTGCCTGCGCGTGGGACTCATCGTATTTGCAGCAGGGTTGCGGAACGACCCACCAGATGCTCATCCAAAGGTATCCGATCGTAATTTATTCGCATGCACTCAACCAATGTCGCCCGCAACTGGAGACCCCAATGACCGCACACCGTGATCAACAGCACCAGGCAGAGGTCGTGAAGCAGTTCACGCAGCAGGCCGTCCCGTTCGCACGCCTCCCCGGACATCTGACCGCGATCCAGAGCCTGATAGCGCTGAGCCAGATGACAGGCGAAGATCATGTGCTGGATGTGGCCTGTGGCCCCGGGCTGGTCGCCTGTGAATGTGCCAAGGTCGCGAAGTTCGTAACAGGAATTGATGTGACGGCGCACATGCTCGACCAGGCACACAGCCGACAACGAGACATGGGGCTGACGAATCTCTCCTGGGATCTCGGCACCGTCTCTCCCTACCCTATGCCTCCAATGCGTTTTCTGTCGTCCTGACCCGATACAGTTTCCATCACTTCCTCGATCCTCGGGCGGTGTTGGCGGAAATGATTCGTGTGTGCCAACCCGGCGGCGTGGTGTTGATCGCCGACGTTGGGTTACCCGCCGACAAGGTCGAGGCCTACAATCGTGTCGAGAAGCTCCGTGATCCCTCCCATGCACAGGCCTTGTCGCATGAGGCCTGGGACGCGCTGCTGGCAAGCTCCGGATTGCAGAACCTTCATCAGAGCGGCTACACCGTCGAGATGGAACTGGAGCAACAACTCACGGCTTCATGTCCGAATCCTGGCGATGCGGAGACCATCCGGGAGATCTTTCGAAACGACCTCGGCGTCGATGCCTTGGGAGTGGGAGCCCATCTGGAGGGCCAAGCCATTCACTTCTCGTATCCCATCTCCGTGTATGTGGGATACAAATCTGAAGACGAAGGATGACGGGGCAGGGTTTCTGCCATGTGCTCAGCGAGTTGGTCGTGGGTAAACGGCCTGGCTCCCGGCGAGAGAGGACTCATGATTAAAAGGATCGGAGTCTTTGTCGATTATCTGTGTGCTGACCCGTGTGTGTCCTAGCGGACGACACCCCCCATCACCTATTATGTAGACTCATGACCCAGTATGAATACAGAATGGGCCGTTCTTGTGCGTGTGTTTGATCTGAATACTGTTACGACTGCAAGAAGGCATTGCTCCGATAAGTCACCTACTGTGCATCTACCTCGATCCTCGAAAATATTTGGCCGTCAGGCGGCGCTATCCTAAGATGGCTGCGATACAAATGTATCCGACCCTTACTTACTGCAGTGGATCAAGGTCGGACAGGATCATGGCCAAACTGATGTGAGCCCACACAGAAGTGTGGCTAGTTCCTGCTGCTCTCCGTGCCCGTTTTTTGAGGTGTCGGCTAACGACATCACCTACCTCATTGGGCTGATGATACGTATCTAAAAGGATACGAGTTTGAATAATTTTGGATTCATAAGTAAACAATACCGGACTTGAGAATAACTAAAATGTCCTTGGAATACCAGGCGTTTGTGTCTCTATCGTATCTGGCACAACAAGTGCTTTATAACCTCAGGAGAGTCGAACATCAGAGTATGGGAGGTGAGGTGAGGCGATTCACTTTTCCCCTGCAGATCAATGCCCTCACGAGTTGGTGGGGGAAATAATGAGAAGCGGGTCGCGGAACAGAGGTGCAAATATGAAAAACCTTGCTGCAGTGCTCATCTCGTTTGTAGCGTCGTCAATAAGTGGTTGTTCCGGGATCGCCGCGTTGTTTCCTCCGGATGTCCCCAAAGCCCCTCTGATCAAGGAAGTCCGCTGGCTTGAGCAGAACTGGTCTCCCGAAGAGCGATTCTGGTTCCATCATGTTTCCCAAGGAACCTCTACATTGCCATTACCATATGCGTGGTTTCTTGCCATAGAGCAACCTGAGTTATCATTGTTTGGAACACCCGGCCTGTTGTCAAACTCGGACTACCTCCGGCGTTTCGGCTTTATTCCAAGTCCCACGCATGCCGGTGTAGCAACTGCACACCCGTACACTCGCTCGGACTTTTACGGCAACCCCGACGGCTTGCCGGTGGGATTCAGCAAGACGCCTAGCTATCCTAATCCGGCCACCGGCGAGATGTTGCCCGACCAAATCGGGTTCACCTGTGCTGCTTGTCATACGGGGCAGATGGAATACAGAGGAACCAATATTCGGATCGACGGAGCGCCGGCCGTAACCGATCTGGGAAAATTTCGCACCACGCTCGGGCTCGCATTGGCATACACTAACTATGTGCCTGGTCGATTTGAGAGATTCGCCCGACGGGTTCTGGGTGAGAATCATACAGCGGAGAAAAAAGCGGAGCTGGAAGCTCAGCTCAAGCAATTGCTATCTCGATTACAACAATTTAAGAAATTGACAGACGCAGCTGAACATCAGGGTGTCGAGGAAGGATTCGCCCGTCTCGATGCGTTGAATCGAATCGGGAATCAAGTGTTCTTCAGCGATTTACTCAACGCAAAGGCACAGGGCTTTGATGCCACGCCAAACTTGGCCGTCCATAGTGCACCGGTGAATTTCCCCCATATTTGGAACACCCATTGGTTTACGTGGGTCCAATACGATGCTTCCATCATGCAGCCGATGTTCCGCAACGCGGGCGAAGCACTCGGTGTTACAGCCATGATCAATCTCGTCAATCCGAATGGGACCCTATACAAATCTTCGGTTGCCGTTCGAGAATTGTATGAGGTCGAGCAATTGCTGGCCGGGGCACCTCCCCATTCCAGCCAGCCTGGTTTCAACGGACTCCGCTCCCCAGCTTGGCCAGAGGATATTTTGGGGGCGATCGATTCAGGACGCACGGAACGTGGTCGCGTCCTCTACAAAGATCTGTGCCAGGGCTGTCACCTTGCGCCGGTGAACGAACCTGCATTTTGGGAGGACCACCGCTGGCAAGCTCCGAACGCGGTGGGAGAACAATATCTCAAATTAGTTGAAATTCCCGTGAGAATCATTGGGACCGATCCAGCACAAGCAGCAGTTTTGCATACGCGCAAGGTCACGCTGCCACCGTACCTTGGCCTTGACGGAACTTCCGATGCTGGCGGAACCGTGGTCACGAATACGTTTGGAGCGGCACTCGCAGCTGTGGTCGAGCGATCGGTCAACGTGTGGTACGACGAGCACAAGCTTTCACCATCCGATCGTGATCGGTTCAATGGTCATCGTCCGAATCTGCTCCAAGCCAAAGAAATCTATAAAGCCCGTCCGCTCAACGGCATTTGGGCGACTCCACCATTCCTCCATAATGGTTCGGTGCCGACCATCTACTCGCTCCTCTCGCCTGTCGAAGAGCGCCCCAAGACCTTTTGTTTAGGTAACCGGGAGTATGATCCTGAACAGATGGGGTATCACACTGAGTGCTCGACCGGGATGTTCCAACTCGATACATCCATCGACGGCAATCACAATACTGGTCACGAATTCAGGAACGGGCCGAGGGGGCAGGGTGTAATCGGTCGCGGGCTTAGCCATGAGGAGCGGCTTGACCTGCTTGAGTTTCTCAAACGTCTGTAAGCGGAAACAAATGGTACGGAAGTCTTAAAAGATATCAGCAACGTTTGACCGTTGCGCGTCTCAGTGAATGCATAATCCATCGCCGATGTGGGCCTAAGTCTTAGTATGAAAGTAAACATGAGTCGCGCTTGTGTCGTGTGCTCCATCTGAGTGCTTTTTGAACTGCAAGAAAATATGGCTCAGCTAAATCACCTACTGTACATCTGTCCCAATCCTCGAAAACGTTTGGCCATCAGGCGGCGCTATCCTAAGATGGCGGGATGTCAGCCAATGCCGCGCGGGTTCCCTCCTATCCACCGGATATCGGACGTTCTGCCAGTTTTCCAGTCGAGACCGATACCGGACTGATCTGCCTCCTTATTCTTGCGCGATTTCATGACCTCCCCGCTGATGGCGCCCAGCTTCGGCATCAGTTTGCGCAGTCCGGACAGGTGCTCTCCGATACGGATCTGCTCCGTGCTGCCAAACATCTGGGCATGAAAGCCGGGCTGGTCAAGACCACATGGAACAGACTACCCGGGACACCGTTACCGGCTTTGGCCAAGCGAGCGGATGGGCGCTACCTCGTCTTAGCTAAACTCGAAGGGGAGAAGGTGCTGGTCCAAGATCCCGTCGAAGGGCGCCCCCTGGTGTTCGCTCGAGAACAGTTCGAAGGAATCTGGACCGGCGAATTGTTGCTCTTCACGAAGCGGGCCAATATCCGTCTCCAAGACCTGAAGTTCGATTTCACCTGGTTCATCCCTGCGATCGTCAAGTACCGAAAACTTTTCGGCGAAGTCCTGATCGCCTCATTCTTTCTCCAGCTCTTTGCCCTCGTGACGCCGCTCTTTACCCAAGTGATCATCGATAAGGTGCTGGTGCATAAGGGGTTTACCACGCTCCATGTGTTGGCCATCGGGATGATCGTGCTGGCGATCTTTGAGGCACTCTTGGGCGGGCTTCGTTCCTATCTGTTTGCCCATACGACAAATCGGATTGATGTCAGCCTGGGCGCACAACTCTTTCGCCATGTCTTGGCGCTTCCTCTTTCCTATTTTGAAGCGAGGCGCATCGGCGATACGGTGGCACGGGTCAGGGAGTTAGAGCAAATCCGTCAATTCTTGACCAGCCATTCGGTCACTGTGGTGCTCGACGTCTTCTTTACCGTCGTTTTTCTGACCGTGATGTGGTTCTACAGTCCGACACTCACCCTTGTGGTGATGGCGTCGTTGCCGATCTATGCGTTGTTGTCCGTGGCGATTACCCCGGCGATTCGTGCTCGGTTGCATGAGAAGTTCAACCGCGGCGCTGAGAACCAGGCCTTCTTGGTGGAAGCGGTCAGCGGGATTCAGACCGTGAAGGCCCTGGCGGTGGAGCCGCCGCTGATGCGGAAATGGGAGGAGCAGCTGGCGGGCTATGTGCAAGCGAGTTTCCGTGCGACGAGCTTGATGACGATCGCTGGGCAGTCTGCCACGTGCGTGCAGAAAGTTACCACAGTGGCTGTGCTATGGCTGGGAGCCTATCGTGTGATCGGCGGCGACCTCAGCATCGGGCAATTGATTGCCTTCACCATGCTGTCGGCCCAGGTGACGGGACCGCTCCTCCGTCTGGTGAATCTCTGGCAGGAGTTTCAGCAGGTCGGTATTTCAATCGAGCGTCTGGGTGATGTACTCAACACGCCGCCGGAGCCGTCGTACAACCCGAACAGGACGACGCTGCCGCAGGTCACAGGGCAGGTGCAATTTGACGAGGTCACATTTCGGTATCGACATGATGGGCCGGAGGTCGTTCGCAAACTGTCCTGTGTCATTGAGCCTGGCCGGATGATCGGGATCGTCGGGCGCTCAGGGTCCGGGAAAAGCACGATCGCGAAGCTACTGCAGCGGCTCTATGTGCCGGAGCGAGGACGGATCCTCGTCGACGGCGTCGATCTTGCTCAGGTTGACCCCGCCTGGTTGCGAAGACAAGTAGGTGTGGTGCTGCAAGAGAACTTCCTGTTCAACGGTTCAGTGCGGAGCAATATCGCGCTGACCGATCCCGGCCTGTCGATGGAGCAAGTGATTCAAGCGGCGAAGTTGGCTGGCGCCCATGAGTTTATCCTGGAATTATCGGACGGCTACGACACGGTGCTCGGCGAGCATGGGTGTACCTTGTCGGGCGGGCAGCGCCAGCGGATTGCCATCGCCAGGGCTTTGGTCGCGAACCCCCGTATTCTGATTTTCGATGAGGCCACCAGTGCCCTCGACTATGAGTCTGAAGCGGTGATTCAGCGGAACATGGCGGAGATTGCCAAGGGACGGACGGTCGTGGTGATCGCCCATCGGCTGAGCACGGTGCGGCCGGCCCATCGCATCTATGTCGTCGAACGGGGCGAGATTGTCGAGCAGGGGTCGCATGACCAACTGCTCGGCCTCGGTGGATTGTACGCGCGGTTGCATAAGTATCAAAGCGGCGAGGGACCAATCGAGATGAAAAGTAAGGAGTGAAGCGATGGGCTGTTTCTCGTAACCCGTAACTTGAAACCTGAACCGCAACGCTGAGGTGGCATGGTGTTCGGTACGCTCTCACGACAGTGGACGGTGTGGAAGGCGGCTTGGCAGGCTGAATCACGCCAGCCCTCCGGCATCGTCGCCCCGAGTGGACGGGCTTCGGAATTCCTTCCGGCGGTCTTGGAACTCCAGCACGCTCCTCCCTCGCCGATCGGGCGCGCGCTCATCTGGACGATTGTGTCGGCCTTCACAGCGGCTGTGTTGTGGGCCTCATTCGGCTGGATCGACATTGTCGCGACCGCGCAGGGCAAGATCATTCCCAGCGGCTATTCCAAGATCATCCAACCCTATGAAACCGGCGTGATTGCCGCCATTCATGTGCAGGATGGGCAAGTGGTGAAGCAAGGCGATCTACTGATCGAGTTGGATGCCACGCTCAATCGTGCCGATCAGGATCGTGCCTCACACGAACAGCGTGCAGCGAAAGTAGAAGCGGCCCGGTTGCGGGCCCTGATAAAGGGGCAGGCCGTCTTCGACGCTCCTGCCGATGCCGACCACACCTATGTCTTGCTGCAGCAACAGTTGTTACGTGATCAGTTGGCGGAGTATCAGGCCAAGGTGGCCGCGGCACAGCACCTCGTGGATCAGCGCCGGGCGGCGGTCGAGCAAACCCATGAGAATATTCTCCGTTTGGAAGCCACGGTGCCGATGGAGGTCGAGCGGGCTGAGGCCTACAAGAAGTTGTTGGACCATGAGGCCGTCACCAAAATGGATTTTCTCCAGGCCGAGGGGCAACGGATCGACAAGGCGCAGGAGTTGGCCGCACAGAAAAAGAAGTTGGTCCAAGATCGGGCCGCGCTCGCAGAGGCTGCACAACACTATCGAGCCATGGTGTCGGAATTCCAACAGAACAAGCAGGCCGAACTGTCCGTTCTGGAAACCAAGACGGCCTCGCTCGCACAGGAAGTGACAAAGGCTGGTCAAAAGGCCGGGTTGCAGCGACTGATGTCCCCGATCGACGGGGTGATACAGCAGCTCGCCGTCCATACGGTCGGCGGCGTCGTGACACCGGCTCAGCAGCTGCTCATTATCGTGCCACGTGAGCATCCCGTGGAGATTGAGGCTCAGGTGGAAAATAAGGACGTCGGGTTTGTGAAAGAAGGGCAGCCGGTCGAGATCAAAGTCGAAACGTTTCCGTTCACCTTATATGGGACTATTCCTGGCCATGTGCTGACGGTTTCCGACGATGCCGCTTCCATTGAAAAGGTCGGGCTCGTCTATCCCACCAGAGTCAGTATGGAGCGATCCACGATCCACGTCGAAGGCAAGCAGGTGAATCTTTCTCCGGGGATGGCGGTGACGGTCGAGATCAAGACCGGGCAGCGCCGGATCATCGAGTACCTGCTGAGCCCATTACTCAAATCGGTAAAAGAAAGTCTGAGGGAGCGCTAGGAAGGGATGTATGCCATGAGGCGTAGAGGGGAGAAGTGAAACGTGAGAGGTGAACGGTGAAGGGTGAGCGGGGAGCACAAGAGAAGCTGTGTCTCCGTGATCGGTGTGGAGTGGTTGGTATGCTCCTCCTCACGCTTGTGGCCACGATGAGTGCGGCGTGGGCTGCTGATGAGGGGAACCGTAGTCCTTCGACGTCTGTGCCAATGTTATCCTTAACGTTACGTGGCGCGTTGACGGCTGCGGCTGACAACAATCCCGATGTGTTGCTGTACAAGGAACGGGTTCAAGAAGCGAAAGGCCAGGTGCAGACACAGTTGGGAGCCATGCTGCCTAATCTGTCCGCCGATGTTCGGCAGAACAGACGGACGCAATTTCTTGGCACCATCGGCCTCTCTCCTGTGCGCACGGATCCCTTCAGCATTTTCGATGCTCGGGTCAGCGCGACGCAAAACCTGTTCAGTCTCAGCTTGATTCAACGATGGCGGGCATCGCGCGAGTCGCTC
This sequence comes from Nitrospira sp. CMX1, assembly GCF_054902215.1. Classification (NCBI taxonomy): domain Bacteria; kingdom Pseudomonadati; phylum Nitrospirota; class Nitrospiria; order Nitrospirales; family Nitrospiraceae; genus Nitrospira; species Nitrospira sp. CMX1. The sequence continues at coordinate 13,426 of NZ_JBUBKD010000061.1, forward strand.
CATGTCACGGAGCAGGAGTCGGAAGCCAAAAAGCTCGATACGATGGCCACCGTGGCCTTGGCGTACATGGAGGGCTTAAAAGCCATGGCTACGATCAAGGCACATGAGTCGAACCAGCAGATCATGCAAGAGTTACTTGAGACTGTGAGGCAGCGGCAGCGCGGGGGGCTGGCCACAGGGCTCGAGATTGCACGATTGGAAGCACAACTGGCGGCGGAGCGGCAGCAGAACTCCTCGGCACGATATGAGCTCGATCACGCCAAACTGAGCCTGATCAATCTGCTGGCGTTACCGGCGAATAGTGTTGTGGCACTGACCGACGAGTGGCCCTCAACTGTGCCAGAGGTTCCATTGTCGCAGCAAGCTATTGAAGACGCGCTTGGTCAACGTCCAGAGGTTGGTGCGCAGTACACCCGCGTGAGAGCATCCGAATTAACCTATGCTGCTATGACTGGGGAACGGGTGCCATCACTAGTGGCACAGGGCGATTATGGGCTCGTCGGCAACCGCTGGAACAATACCCTCGATACGTATAGCATGGCGTTGATTCTTCAGATTCCCATCTTTGATGGCGCACAACGTGAGGGCCGCATTGCGCAGGCGCGAAGTCAGTGGCAACAGGAAGCCCTCCGGATGAAGTCGGTGCTCAACCACGTCACCATGGAAGTCCAGGATGCACTGGCGTCATTGACTGCAGCCAAAGAACAGGTAGGGATCGCCCAAGCCGGTCTCCAGATGGCGACAAAAGAGCTCGATTTGGCTCGGGAGCGCTATGTCGTCATCACTTCCGCGAGCCACTTTGAACTGACCAATGGACTCTCTGCTGTCGCCCGTGCGAGAGAAAACCTCGTGAATGCCATCTTTCAACTCAACGCCGCCCGCATCAATCTTGCCCGATCGACCGGGAGTCTGATGTCGCTGAATTAGCCGCTCGTTGTCTGACTGACACTCATTGTATAAGCTGGTAGTTGTAGTCAGGGCGTGTATTGTTTTCAGCTAAGGCCTTGCCACATTCGAAAACGGTCTTGTTGGCGTGGAATCATGAGCGTGCTCGCTCGTTCTAACGGTGTACTTGTCGCCCCTGTGACGATAGATATGAGGGTATTTGTGCAATCAAATAGACAGGCGAAGACGAAGCTGGATCATACAGAAAGAGGGTATGATTAGGCGATCATACGAAGGCACAGTTCGAGAGTTGTTCCTGTCGGCACTCTGGTATGCACTGAGAAGTTGCATCGGTGTCTTGATTGATCGACCTCCCAAGGAGGATAATTTGGAGAGGAGGGGTGGTCTATGTCTGTATCCCGAGTTCGAGCGGGAATTCTTGCCGCCGGCATTGCTGCACTGCTCCTCCATTTCCCTGCTGAAGGTGCACGGTATTTTCTGTCTCTCGTTCCTCATCAACTATCGACGCCCTTTGAGTTGGAAACCCTTGCGTCGTTAGCACCTGAGACGGTCACCGCTTTCTCACCTCGTGACTCTGATGAATCCGTGTGGAAAGCCGTCAGCACTCGAGTTTTTGGCATGGCACTGATCGGACTGCCGATTTGGTATTTCCTGCAACGTCGGGAGCGTGAAGAAGAGCTTCAGCGGCTCGATGAAGGGTGGGCCGCACGCTTGCATGCACGTAGCGAAGAGCTCATGGCCGTCAACAACGCGCTCGTCAGTGAAGTCTCGAAGCGAATTGATACGGAACAGTCTCTGGAGGCCAACCGACGAGATCTTCGTCTTCTTGCATCCCAACTCCTTCGCCTTCAAGAAGAGGAACGACGACGGATCTCGCGCGATCTGCACGACGATATCAATCAACGACTGGCGCTCTTGTCGATCGACATTGAAATGCTGGAACGGCAGCTCTCAACTGCAGCCGTCGGGACGGTCCGTACGGTTCGTAGCATTCAGAATCGTATTGTCGAACTATCCGAAAGTGTACGCCGCCTCGCCTATCAGTTTCATCCCTCCATCCTCGATGATCTGGGCTTGTCCATTGCGCTCCGACGCCTCATTGATGATTTTCAGGCCCGTACCGGTCTTGATGCCCGTTTCATCAGCAAAGACATCCCGCAGCATCTGGCGCAGGATGTTGTCACGTGCCTGTATCGTGTCACTCAGGAAGGGTTGGCAAATATTGCTCGTCATGCGAAGGCAAAAACCGTGCGAGTAGAGCTGATCCGGGTGCGGGATGGGCTGCGCCTTATGATACACGATGATGGAGTAGGATTTGATGTGAATCCTGATGATGGTCGGCGAGGAAGTCTCGGGTTGTTGAGTATGAAGGAACGAGTCTCCTTAGTTGTCGGGTCTTTCACGATAGACTCGACACCGGGGGCAGGCACACGGATCTGTGCCTGGGTGCCCCTGAAACAGGAGCGTGTATGAGCAAGCCTCGCGTACTCTTAGCGGATGATCACGCGTTGGTGCTGGAAGGGTTCAGAAAGCTGCTGGAAGAGCATTGTCAGGTCGTAGGTTCCGTAGAGGATGGTCGTGCATTGCTTGATGCGGCGAAACGCTTGCAGCCGGACATTGTCGTTTTGGATATTTCAATGCCCAAACTGAATGGTCTTGATGCAGCCCGTCGGTTGCGAAAGATGATTCCCCAACCACGATTGATTTTTGTGACGGTTCATGCGGATCAGGACTATGTCACTCAAGCCTTCAAGGCTGGCGCCTCAGCCTACTTGCTGAAACGGTCGGCAGGATCCGAGCTCTTACAGGCCATTGATGCGGTGAAGAACGACAATTATTATATTACGTCGTTGATTGCCAAGGATCTGGTCCAAGCCGCCATCGCCGACACGGCGTCGGGGGGTGGCGGCCAGGATCGCTTGCCGATACGCCAGCGAGAGATCTTACAGCTTGTAGCTGAGGGGTTGACGCTCAAGGAAATCGCGTCAACACTCGGGCTCTCTCCTAAGACGGTTGAGTATCACAAGGCCAAGCTGATGGAGCAGCTTGGCCTCCATACCACTGCCGAACTAACAAAATACGCACTCGCCCACGGTCTCACGCCCTCATCTGAGTAGCAGTCTGTTGTTCTTAATTTCTTCCTGCATTCTTTCCAAGGGATTTTCCCTCACGACTTTAGGCATGTGCCTCATGGTACAAGCGGTGGAGTCTTGCTAAGAATACGATAGGCCGATGGTGGATTCTGCGAAAGGAGGTATGTGGTGGCACCACCCTTGTGAAGGAGACCTGAGCTGGTGGTGATCGTGATACATCGGATCGCTGCCTTCAACAATCGGTATGCCATCGAAAAAGTATCGGCCTACGGATTTGAAATGATCCAACAAGGAGGTTCTGTCATGGCAGCATCAAGCGAGCGGGGATATGATGTGTCGCAGTGGTACGATTCGAAGCCGGTGAAGATCGGCTGGTTTGCGATGTTGGCGATCGGGGTGTTTTGGGTGGTGTATCAGCGGACCTTCGGGTATTCGCACGGGTTGGATTCGATGACCCCGGAGTTTGAGTCGGTGTGGATGGGGCTGTGGCGGTTTAACATTGTGGCCAATGCCCTGTTCTTTGCCACCTCGATCGGGTGGATCTGGGTGACGCGGGATCGGAACCTGGCGAACCTGGACCCGAAGTTGGAGCTGAAGCGGTACTTTTACTGGATGGGGTGGTTGGTGTGCTACATCTGGGGCGTGTACTACGCGGGGAGCTACACGTTGGAGCAGGATGCGGCGTGGCACCAAGTGATCATCCGGGACACGAGCTTTACGGCGAGCCACATTGTGGCGTTCTACGGGACGTTCCCGTTGTACATTACGTGCGGCGTGTCGAGCTACCTGTATGCGCAGACGCGGTTACCGCTGTACAGCCAGGCGACGTCGTTTCCGTTGGTGGCGGCGGTGGTGGGGCCGATGTTCATTCTGCCGAACGTGGGACTCAACGAGTGGGGCCATGCGTTCTGGTTTGTGGATGAGCTGTTTGCGGCACCGTTGCACTGGGGCTTCGTGACGTTAGGGTGGTGTGGGTTGTTCGGAGCGGCGGGCGGGGTGGCGGCGCAGATCGTGAGCCGGATGTCGAATCTGGCGGACGTGATCTGGAACAACG
>NZ_JBUBKD010000062.1:0-192331 GCF_054902215.1 Nitrospira sp. CMX1
CATAGTTAGCTGAAAGTGGCCATATGGTTTTCTTGGAACTGAAAAATCATTCTGTTTGCTTCCAAGAAGTACAGGTACGTAGCACGTCGCGTTGTCTCAGAAGCACGGAAAAATCAAGGAGGATCTTTTGGACCGGTCGAGGTCCTTCTCTCAGTCCGATGGAGAGGTCGGGGTTGAGGAGGATGCTCTCGATTCTTGAGGCAGCGAGTCGAGTAGGCGATCAATCCACTTCGATGGTAACTTCTCAACCGAGTCGTAAATGCGGGATTGCCACCAGATGGCAATCTCAGCGAGGTCTTCCTTCTGAAAACGGTGCTCGATGATGTCGAAGGTGTCGTGGCGATAGAGGACTACATCGAGCGGATATTCGACGCTCGTCGAGCTTGTGCGTGTGGCATCGAAGGCCAGGAAGCCCACCTTCATGGCGAGATCCATGCTGGAGTCATACCGTAAGACGCGATCGAGGAGCGGTTTTCCATAGCCTGTCTCCCCGATGATGCAATAGGGAGTTCCTTCACTCACTTCCACCCAATTCCCCTGTGGGTAGATGAGGTAGAGCTTATGCGCCTTGTCGTTTTCCAATTGCCCACCCACAAGGGCGTGAAGATTGAAAATCAGGCCTGCTTGATCCAGCGCGGTACGGTCTTCTTGTGCGACGCGGCGAATCTGTGCGGCAAGCACGTTGACGGCTTTGAATAACTTGTCGAAGGTCTGATCGCCTTCAGTGATCGCCTCGTCAAAATACGTGACGGCCTTGTCTCGAACGGACCGTAGCCCGGATGTCATTAAAAACATCGAGTGACGCCCATGCTGATGAATCGAAACTTTTCCCGCCGTGATGCATTCTGCGCCCGTGGTGACTCGTGTATCGGCGATCCCGACGAGCCCATCTTCCACCTTCATCCCTAAACAAAAGGTCATTGTGCCTCCGCTCCGACGACTGTGCTGTGAATGTGAATTGGACGAGGTGCGAAGAACGTCTCGTAAATGGCATCCCCGACGAAATTAATCTGCGCTTGAAAGCGATCCAAGAATTCGTGCAGTCCTCCGGTGAGGCAATCCTCAAGATCGCCGAAGTCCAACTCGGCGCGCAATCGGCCCAGCCGCTTTTCGGCCTGGTTCTGATAGGCTCCGTGCTCAGTCCCGGAGATCGCGTGAAGGGAGTCCTCACTCTTGATCAAGCAGTAGCGAATGGCTCGGGGGAAGGTGGAATCGAGGATCAGAAACGCCGTGACATCGTCCGGAGAGATACGACCGAACCGTTTATAATACATCTCCAGAGCGCTGGCAGATTTCAACAGCGCGGACCACTGAATAATATCGAATGGGGTGCCGACCTCGTCGACCGTCGGCAGTAGCATGAAATACTTTACGTCAAGAATACGTGAAGTCTTGTCCGCCCGTTCAAGTAAACGACCGAGGCGAGCAAAATGCCACCCCTCTCCATGGGACATGGTGGCATCGGTAATGCCCAAAAACAGGTGACTATTCGCCTTGACCTCGGTCAAAAAGGTGTGGAGACTTTGGCCGGACCAGCCGTTTGAAAGGGCGTCTCTGACCATGAGGTAAAATCGGTTGACTTGTTCCCACATGTCCGTAGAGATGACTTCTCGGACCGATCGGGCGTTTTCCCTGGCGGCCACGAGGCAAGATAGAATCGAATTGGAATTGGTGGTATCGGCTACGAGGAACTGGATCACGGTTTCTTTCGTGGGCTTCCCGTAGCGCTCGGAAAAACTCTCGTGATCTCCGGTCGTGAAGACCAACGGTTCCCACTGCTCCGTCGTGCCTCTAGGAAGATCGAGTGTCATGTTGAGGTTGACCTCGATGAAACGAGCGTAGTTTTCAGCCCGTTCAATGTAGCGATGTAACCAATAGATGGAACTGGCGACCCGGCTCAGCATGATTCGCCAGCTCCTGTGTGTTGAACAGCGCCGTGAGCGATGACAGGAGCTTGTCTGTTTCTTATGGCAGCCCTCATGACAACACCCACGTGTCTTTATTGCCTCCGCCTTGGGACGAATTTACCACGAGAGAGCCTTTCCGCAACGCCACGCGTGTCATGCCTCCCGGTAACACGGACACATCGCGACCATACAACACGTACGGACGGAGATCGACATGACGTCCCTCCAGATGACCATCCACTAAGGTGGGTACGCGTGAGAGGGCCAAGGTTGGTTGGGCGATGTAGTTCCGCGGGTCCGCCTCAATGCGACGAGCGCAGTCCTCCCGTTCCTGTTTGGACGCGTGAGGCCCAATCATCATTCCGTAGCCACCGGCTTCATTGGTCGCTTTCACGACCAGCTGATCCAAATGCTCCAAGACATAGGTTCGATCTCGTCGATCTGAACAGAGATATGTCGGCACATTGGGAAGTATCGGTTCTTCCGCGAGGTAATAATTGATGATCTTCGGGACATAGGCATAAATGGCTTTGTCGTCCGACACACCGGTGCCGGGAGAATTAGCGAGCGCGACCCGACCTCTCTTGTACGATTCCATGAGACCCGGAACCCCGAGCAAGGAATCGCGACGAAACGCCAGCGGATCCAAGTAGTCATCATTAATCCGCCGGTAGATAATGTCGACGCGTTGAGATCCCTTCGTGGTGCGCATGTGGACGAATCCATCCACCACCACGAGATCATTGGCTTCGACCAATTCCACCCCCATTTTTTGGGCAAGCAGCGAATGTTCGTAATAGGCAGAATTGAAGATGCCAGGGGTGAGAATCACGATGGTCGGATCGGGAAGATCAGAGAGGGAGCGAAGGGTTTCCAAGAGTTGGCTCGGATATCCATCAACCGGTCGTACTCGATAGGCTTCGAACAACTCAGGGAACGTCCGTTTCATGACTTGTCTTGCTTCCAACACATAGGCAACTCCGGACGGGCACCGGGTGTTGTCTTCCAGGACGTAGTAGTGGCCATCGTTAATTCGGACGAGATCGATTCCGGCAATGTGGCACCAGATGCCGCGCGGTGGGCGCAGGCCCATGCAAGGTTGCAAAAAGCTCTTGCTGGTATAAATCAGCTCGGTGGGAATGACCCCATCTTTAAGGATCTTCTGATCGTGGTAGACATCGTTGATAAATAAGTTCAACGCACGGAGGCGCTGGCAAAGCCCGGAGTTGATTTGGTTCCAATCCGATGCCGTGACGATCCGAGGTACGATGTCGAAAGGGAATATTTGTTCATGGCCGTTATCGCTTCCATAGATGCTGAACGTCATTCCCATGTTAAGGATGACACGCTCTGCCGCTTCTTGGCGCTTTTGTAGTTCTCCTTCCGGCAGGGACGCAAATTTTTTGAGCAAGAGAGTACTTCCGGGTCGTGGTTGTCCCTTCTCCTCGTACAGCTCGTCATAAAATCCATCAGGATCGTATTGCGAAAAGCGTATGCCCATGGGTCTGGCTCCAGGAGCCGCACCCTAACAAAACGACTCGCTGGCTTCAACTACTGTGTTGAACAGGATCATGAAGACTGAGAGGGAGACAAATTGCTTTTTGAGCCCCGCCTTGCGAGCAATGCCAGTCGCCTGCATCTGCCGATTGCATTTAACCGGAGGTCTTTAGTAGCGTGTTCTGCTCATGATCACGGAATTTGTCATTACCGCTGGTGAACAGCCAAAGCGGCTCGATATCTTTCTCGTCGGCCGAGAGCGAGACGCGTCCAGATCGGCGTTGCAGCGGTTGATTGAATTGGGTCGAATACGGGTCAATGACCAGCTTGTGAAGCCCAGCCACAAGATCAAACCCGGGGACAAGATCACCATGGATGTCCCGAAGCCGGAACCGCTCTCCATCAAGGGAGAAGCCATTCCGCTTGAGGTCCTCTTCGAGGATGACTCCCTGCTAGTCCTGAATAAGCCTCCCGGCATCGTGGTGCATCCAGCACCGGGAAACTGGAGCGGGACACTGGTGAATGCACTCTTGCATCACTTCCAAACTTCCGGTGGGACCATTTCAACAATCGGCGGGAAGGAACGCCCTGGACTGGTGCATCGTTTGGATAAGGAAACCTCCGGTGTCATGGTGATCACGAAGACCGATATTGCGCATCGGGCCCTTGCCGCCCAGTTCAAGCTCCATACCATTACCAGAGTCTATGAAGCGCTGGTCTGGGGAGTTCCCAAAAAAGGACGAGGAGTGATCGATCTTGCCATTGGGCGGGATAGTAAAGACCGAAAGAAGTTCTCATCAAGAACGACGAGTCCCAAGGAGTCTGTGACCGAATATGTGGTGACTCGGCGCTATGATAAAGTGGCCGCACACGTCTTGCTGTACCCCCAAACCGGGAGGACGCACCAACTGCGGGTGCATCTGACCTCATTGGGCCATCCCATTCTGGGCGATCGCACTTATGGTGGTAACAAGGTGATGGTTCTTGCGGACATCGAGGTCCCACGGGTGATGCTTCATGCCAGGACGTTAGGTTTTACCCATCCTTCGACAGGCACGGGAGAGGAATTTACGAGGCCGTTTCCGGCCGATATGGAGCGTGTGATTCACACACTCGAGCAACGGATTATGTCCAAGGATCGGACGTCGACGCCTTCTGGTGCGACAGATGTCAATGTAATCAACGAGGAACTATGCTGACAGCAGAGGTGATAGACGCGGTAGGTGGTCTCATTGCACACGTCAAAACCTATGCCATGACCCTTCCCTCCATCGTACATTTGAAGGCAATGCCGTCCGGCGTGAAACCCTCTGTGGAGGCAATCGACAACTATGAAGTGATTGTCTCTCGGGTACAACGCCAGAGTGCCGGTACTCCGTACAGGGGGCTCAATGAATCGTTGATCTGTTCATTGGAGGCTTTCGAACAGGGGAATTTGATCGGTACCGTCCAAGTGCTCCTGGCAGTGATCGACCAGCTCGAACGCATGCACCGAGATCAAGAGATTGACGTCAGACCAATGGATGAGAAGCGACTCACGGAGTATCGCGTAGCCCTACGAAAAGTTCTTCCTGGCAATCGGCCGGAATTGGCAGAGACAGGTGGAGGCTTGTAAGGCACAGTGTTGAGTCTTTGGTTTATTGAAGGGCCTCAACCGCACAATTCGAAACTTTCGCGTGAAGACTCAGGGATGCGGCTAGTGTCCCATCTTAGGCCCTAAGGCGTTGGGCCCTGTCGTCACAAGCTTGAATCGCGCGAGGTTTTCGCAATGAGGACATTTCGCCCGAACCGTTTCGGCATCGAGGATCTCGTATTCATCTGCTCGTAACCACATGAGTTGGAAACATTTAGGACAGCTACGGACTTGCGTTGACATTGGTTTCCTCGTACACTTCAGATCAATCCGAGGGATACTGTAGTATAAGATGCCTCCAACCCTCAAGCCTGCTGTCAGTTATTCTCATCATGAACTTCCTGAAGCGTCGCAGCTCCTAGGACTCTTTCGGCAGGCTCCATGGGCGAAGGACCGTTCTCTGGACGATGCCAAAGAAATGCTCCAACGAACCGATCTCACCATTTGCGCGTGGGACGGGGAGCGGCTGATTGGATTTGGGCGAGTTCTCACGGATTTTGTCTACCGGGCGACGATTTGGGATGTCATTGTCGACCGGGCCTATCAAGGCCAAGGTGTCGGAACGGAGATCGTCAAGCGAATTCTCCATCACCCACAACTACAACGGGTTGAACTGTTTTGGCTTTGTACCAGGCGTCCTGGTTTCTATGAACGACTCGGCTTCAGTTCCAAGGAACAGACGGGGATGGTCTGGAGTCGGAGCAAGCAAGCCCGCATGGAGTGATGTCGAGTATGCACATCCTCAATTTAGTGCTTTTCCTCTTCTCCGCCACAACCGCCGGGTGTTTTCCTGCCACTCATGACAAAAGGCCCATTGAGGCAAACGTGCCAAACCCTCAAGCGGGGGAATGATTATGAGACACGTTGCGACGATGGTGTTTTACCGCCAAACCCATATTGACAATCCGCCGGTATCCGTCAAATACCGGGTTGATAGCCTCGCCAAGCATGAGAGGTGTCGCCTTTCTAGGAGGCGGCATGCGACTAGAAGAACATCTTCCCGCCGAATAAGAAACCGAACGAAGAGGTGTTCCAGTCGTTGTTCCGGCCACCGGTTCCCGTTGTGTGCCCATCATTCCGCTTATAGGCCCACTCTATGTTGAGAGCAAACCGTTCGTTGAGCTGGTAATCAGTCCCCCATCCCAATCGCCAGGCGAAGGTATTACTCGGGCTGATGCGAACTGCGGTGTCTTCACCGAAGCTATTGACGTTCACGCCGAAACTCATATTGACGTAAGGGCTGAGCGGACCTGATCTGCCTGGGCGTATTTCGATCGTCGGGAGGACTGAGACCGTATCCTGGTGCCCAAGGTCCACGTCCGGCTGTTCCACGCTCACGCTATGGCGTTCCCACTCGAGCATCATGCCCACCAAAAACCAGGTATTGAGACTGTACATCGCTTGGAAGTTTACCAGCGGACCAATTGAGGTGGAGGTGCCTTCCGACAGCTGTTGGGTCAATGGCGTAAACCCGGCCCGAAACCCGAGTACCAACTTGCCAGGTTTAATCCCTCCAAACTCTTGCGCGAATCCTGTTGTTGACAGGGAGACCAGGGAGACAACCATAACGAGGAGTAGTCCCCCCACGGCGTTCTTGAATTGATACCAACACATACAACACCTCCGTTCCTCTAAAGGAAGGCCAAGGATCTGCTAATTCAAGCAGATTCTGCATGCTGCTACCGATCACCCTATGGACCCAGAACCAATATGAGGTTTCCGGGTCGATTCAGCGGGATCAGCACTTGCTTATGGCATTCCCTCGAGGAGATCAATCAGCTGGCTAATGAGAGTGAGCGGCTCCTGTACGCCTTGCCCGTTTTGGTGACAGGACGACGGCACTGAAAAAGATCACGGTTGCTAAGAGGACGATAGCAGGGCCTGAGGGAATGTCCCAGATGGCAGAAATCAAGACTCCTACGACCGAGGTGGTGATTCCAAAGAAGGCTGAATACAGCGTCAAAGTTGTCAGGCTATGTGTGAGTTGATAAGCGGTCGAAGCCGGAATCAGAATCATGGCAAAGACGAGAATGGCCCCAACGGTCTTGAGTGAGACGACGACGGTCAGTGCGACGAGGCTCAGTAATAAAAAAAACATTTGTCGCGCCGGGACTCCTGAAGCTTCGGCCATTTCTTGATCAAACGCAATGAAATAGAGTTCTTTGGCAAACAGGAGCAGGAGGCTCAACACCAGCACGCTCAAGGCACCGATGATACGAAGTTCTTCAGGTGTGACCGAAAGCACACTGCCGAACAGATAGCCGTACACTTCCGCATTGTACGTTTTCATCAGTCCGATAAAGAGGATGCCCAGTGCCATGGTCGTCGTATACAGAATGCCGATGGAGACATCTAGTTTCATTCGGCCGCGTTCTTCAACCCAACCCGTGATCCAGACTGTGGCCAGGCCGAACAGAATAGCCAGCAACAAGGGGGGCCATCCCACCAGGTAACCAAGAGCCACTCCTGCAAATGCTGCGTGGGAGGTTCCCGCACCGACGAAGGCGAGTCCCCGTAGGACAACAAACACGCCGATAACGGAGCAGAGTCCGCCGACCATCGCCGCAGCGAGGAGGGAGCGTTGCATGAAGTCATAGGCGAGGAGGTCAAGCATAGTGTGTCGTTATTATCAGTGGTGATGGTGGTAGTCTTCGACGATGACGAGATCTTTCTCTGTAATCACAAGCTCTTTCCCATAGACTTGGTGAAGGATTTCCGGCTTGAGGACATCGGCTGGAGGACCGGCGGCAAACAATCGAGTCTTGAGCAAGACCAATCGATCCACCCGCGAGCGGATCATATTAATATCATGAGTGATCAGCAGCACTGTCAGTTTGAGCTCGTCATGAAGATGCTGGACGAGTTCAATGACATTGTGTTGCATGGTGATGTCCAATCCGGTTGTGGGCTCATCAAGGATCAGGACTTTGGGTTGCTGTGCCAAGGCCCTCGCAATAAAGACCCGCTGTTGCTGTCCGCCGGAGAGATGTCCGAGCGCGGTATCCTTATGCGACTCCATACTAACCTGGGCGAGGGCTTCCATTGCGATGTGACGATCTTTCTTCCCTGGTCGCTTCAGTAGACCCAGCGCCCCATAGCGCCCCATCATGACCGTCTCAAGGACGGTCACGGGGAAGTTTCGATCAACGACCCCCTTTTGTGGGAGGTACCCGATCTGGGCCCGATGGTGGCAGCGGAGTTCACTGCAGGCACAATCAAAAATATGAAGGTGCCCCTCCACTGGCGGAAGCAATCCCAAGACGGCGCGACAGAGAGTCGTTTTGCCGGATCCGTTCGGACCGATCACGCCGACGAACTCCCCGTCGTAAATGGGCAGAGAGATATCCTTCAGCGCAATGAGTCCAGGAAAGCCAAAGGAGGCATGATCAAAGCGGATGATCGGATTGCGACCATTGGATTCGGAGTCCGTTGTTCCTTCCGGAGGCATGAATGGATATCCTGAACGGGTACTAGTTGGCTTCCAACGCGCCCGCTAATTGGAGCACATTATAACGAAGCATGTCGAGGTAACTCTCAGTTCCGGGCATTCCACCCGGCATCGTAGTCAACACCACCACACGGGCCTTGGTGTCTCGTGACAGCAGTTCCGGGAGGCGTTGGTTCAGCTGGATTTCAGAGGCGATCACTCGGATGTGCTGCTTCTTGATCTTCGCGATCAGATGCTGCAGGTGAAGGGCTGATGGTTCCGTGCCTGACTGGGTATGAATGGTGTCGATGATCTCCAGATTAAAGCGTTTGGCTAAGTAGGGCCAAGCTGGATGATGTGCAATGAAACGCCGATCCGGGAGGCGTTGAGTCCGATTCATCAGTTCCTGCCGGAGTCGCTCGAGGCGGTGTAAATACGCGTCCTGGTTAGCTCGGAAATCAGGTGCATGAACTGGATCCACGTCGATGAGGGCTTGAGTGATGTGGCGCAGCATGATGCCGACATTGACAGGATCCAGCCAAATATGTGGATTCCCACCAGACTCGGTCTCATGTGCGCCTGGATGCATCGCATCGTGAATATCCCCACCATCGTGAAGAAGCTCTACGCCTTGAGACGTCGTGATCACGCGCAACCCGACACTGCCGGCATTCTTCACCAGCGACGTCACCCAGACCTCAAGTCCAAGACCGACTTCGAACAGTAACCGGGCCTTGCGTACTGCGACCAGATCACTGGGTTTCGGGGAGTAGGTATGTTCATTCTCGTAGCCGCTCAACAACGACTTCACCTGTACGAATGGGCCCCCAACCTGCTCGGTCAGGTCTTGTAAGACGGGAATGGTGACGACAATAGGAATTGGGTCACGAGCTTCTGCTGGTGACGTGAAGAAAAGGGACCATACAACAAGAGCCAGGAGAGGAGTCCTCATACCGGTAAGGCGTTCGTAAGTGATGTGAAACATCGGCGGCGACCGTATCATCCAGGTTTTTGCGCTGTCAACGCTGTCCTGCGAGTGGAGTTCGCAGAGCATAGCCGTGTCGTTATGAAACAGCGACCTGATCGTACGGAAGGGAGCCGAGCATGCTGAGAACCAAACTCGCAGACTTTTGCAATCTTTTGATCGGCCCTGTCCATTCGCCTTCTTGACCATAGCCGTGAGTTCGACTAGCGTAGCGGACACACTCAGCTCATGAGACGTGGTATGGTCATAAAAGGATGGCGTCAATGAAGGTCGTTGGGCTTATGTCGGGAACGTCCGCTGATGGAGTCGACGCCGCATTGGTGTCGATTGTTCGGAAATCCACGCGACTTGAGATCGAGATGGAGGCGTTCTATTCCCTTCCCTATCCACGTTCGCTCCAACAGCGCCTGCTTTCGGCGTCAGTCTCCGGGACGGTGGCTGATGTGTGTCATTTGAATGCACTGTTGGGGGAATGGTTCGCTGATGCCGCGCTAGGAGTCATTCGGGCTGCTCAGTTAACGACAGAAGAAGTTGATCTTATTGGATCGCACGGTCAGACTGTGCATCACCTCCCGAATGGGATTAAGGATACGAGAGTCGGCGCGATCCGGTCCACTCTCCAAATTGCCGAACCGGCGGTGATCGCTGAGAGGACCGGTATTACGACGGTGGCCAATTTTCGACCCCGTGACATTGCCGCGGGAGGGCAAGGGGCACCGCTGACGCCGGGGATTCATCTCTTGCTCTTTCAGCATCCTCGCCGAGGGCGACTCATTATCAACCTTGGGGGGATCAGCAATGTGACCTACCTGCCGCGCGGAGCCGAAGGGGACGGGCTGATCGCGTTTGATACGGGTCCAGCCAATATGGTCTTGGATGGCATCATGTTCAGGAGCACGAATGGACGATTGACGATGGATCGCGACGGACGTCTTGCCGCGAAAGGACGGGTCGACTCAAGGTTGTTGGCCAAATTATTGGCGCATCCGTATCTCTCCCAGGCACCTCCCAAATCGACAGGGCGAGAAATGTTTGGAGAAACAATGCTGGCGGAGTTACTCGGCTGGCCACAGGCGCGTAAACTGTCGGTCGAGGATCTGTTGGCGACTTGTACACGATGGACCGCGGAAGCCGTTGGCACGGCACGGCGTTGGATCAAGGGTGGAATCGATGAAGTGATCGTTGGCGGCGGGGGAGTTAAAAACCGGGCGATTATGGAGCATCTGAACGATGTGTTTGCCCCCGCTCAGGTGAGCACCTTTGAGGCACATGGCTGGAATAGCAAGGCACTGGAGTCAGTGGCGTTCGCAATTTTGGCCTACCAAACCGTGATGGAACAGTGCGGAAATGTTCCGGCAGTAACGGGAGCCACGTCTCCCAGGCTGTTGGGGTGCATTGTTCCAAGTGGGCCAGGATGGTATGAGCGATTACACCCAGGTCGACGGAGAAAATAAACGGCGATGAAGCTTCTACTACTCGTGACAATCGTCATCGTGATCATGTTCAGTATTTGGCGGTATCGAACGCGTTCCCGCCGAAAAAAGAAAGACGTATCGCTACGCGCCGTGCCTTCCAACTTCACCTTGAATCCAACACCACTTTTGGCCGAAGACGAGGTTGCCCTCTATAATCTCCTGAGGATGGTTGTCCAGGAACGGTATCTTGTGTTTGCAAAGGTGCCGCTCGGCTCATTTCTCACGGTTGATGCCGGAGAAAAGGAACGAGTCCAAGTTCTCCGTCATCTTGCCCTGAAACGGGTCGACTTTGCATTGGTGCATCCAGGGTCCCGTCAGGTTGAACAGGTCGTGCAGATTGAATCTCAATCCACAGAACTTCATCAGCTGGAGACACAACAAATCATCGAGTCCTTACTCGATACAGCAGGGATCAAGCTGAGGAAACTTCAGGCCAAGAAGACGTATCCCCTGGCTCATTTGGCCACTCGTCTGGAACTTACTGCTGACGATTAGGTTTGGACAAACCCATTCCCATGAGCCGGTGGGACCTATGGCGAAGGTGTGGAGGTCTCATGGCTGGTGGTTAGTGCTTCGATCGCTTTGCGGGCAACCTCGATTTCTGCAGAACCGAACTCCTGATCGATCACTCGATCGAATCTCAGCCGAGCAGTCGCTCCACACCAGGTTCAATGAAGGTGCGGCCAAATGAGCCTGGTGTTCTGCTAGACGCGGGCTACGGTGAGACTGTAGAGGTCTCTTCGCTGGGTGTGATTGCCTCGATCGTTTTGCGCGCAACCTCGGCTTCGGCACTCTCGGGATATTGATCGATGACCCGATCGAACATGAGCCGAGCCTTTTCTTGGTCTCCAAGTTTGATGTACGTCTGGCCGAGTTTCAGAGTCGAGGCGGCCAACTTTGGACTCAACGGATAATTGGACACGACGTCATAGAATGATTGTAAGGCGTCTCGATATCGTCTCGTGCGAAACTGGCATTCTCCAATCCAATATTGTGCGTTGGCCGCCAGTGCAGATTGGCCGTGGATCTCAATGAACAGACGAAAGCCGGCCATCGCCGCTTCATAGTCGCGGTGTTTAAATTCCTCCATGATGCGATCATAGAGATGACGGGTCGTATCTTGACGCTGCGCAGGGGCGGCAAATGACTGGTCTGTGGAGAGGACAATAACGAGCAGCAGGAGGATTCCAATACCGTGTCTTGCAGACATATCAGGTCTCCATCGGTTCAACTGAAACGAGTGGATTGTAAGGCAATCGATGTGCCAAGCGGATGGAGAAATGGGAGAATGAAGTGCTGAAATAACAGGGGCTTACGTACGGGCACGGGACGCCAAAATCCGGATAGTGTCGGCAGCGTGTTATGCAGGACACAGAATTGTACGAGGTGGTACGCGTACGCAACATCTAACAAGTGGTAACGAATGCCAGGTCCAAAGAGGTCAATCTCAGTATGGGAGCACTATGCGGAGTGCTGTTCCATCGGTTCTTTTTCCGGGTCAGTTGGTCTCAATCTACCCACTCAATAAACCGTCGCCTCTCTCATCTCCTCCCGGTGAGCGTTGGCAAGTGGGCCATGGTGAACGTGTATGGTCGGGAGCACGTACGAGACGGTTCCCTCTCAATTCTGACGTGCCGAGGATGGTGAATCATTCGGGATGTGGAATTGAAAGGAGTTACCGCCTTGTTGTTTCGCCCGGTACATTGCGGCATCGGCATGTGTCAATAATTCATCGATGTCATGGTCGTCGGTCGGATAGATGGTGATCCCGATGCTGACACTGATCACGGCCTGGTGCTCTCCCAGCAAGAAGGGCTTCGAGAGAGAGGCGGTGATGCGTTGGGCTACCAACGAGATATCCTCTTCACACATCAATCCCTCGAGGATAATGGTAAACTCGTCTCCTCCCATGCGCGCAACAGTGTCCACTTCGCGCACACATTCATGAAGTCGTTCAGCCACAACTTTCAAAAGCTGGTCGCCGACGCTGTGGCCGAGGGTGTCGTTCACCGGCTTGAATCGATCGAGGTCCAGCAACATGAGCCCGAGCGGCTGCTGGAGGCGCTTACTTCGTGCCATGGCTTGCACGAGCCGGTCACGGAATAAGCTGCGGTTCACCAACCCGGTCAGCTGATCGTACTGGGCGAGGTAGGTGAGTCGTCCTTCTGCACGTTTCCGTTCAATCGCGTAATGGATTGAGCGGGCCAATAGTTCCGACGGACCCTCTCCCTTCACGAGATAGTCCTGCGCACCGTTTTGGACCGTTTGCAAGGCCAGCGTCTGATCATTGAGCCCGCTCAGGACGATGAGCGCAATGGTCGGATTAGCCGCGTGAATCTGTCGTACCGTTGAAAGTCCAAACCCATCCGGGAGCGAAAGGTCCAGGAGCACCGCATCAAATCGAGTCCGAGCGAGATAGCGGAAGGCATCACTCAGGCGTGTCACATGGGTGATCGTGAATTCTGCCAGGCTCCAGTCTGCAAGGATATCCTGCGTGAGGCGTGCATCGACATCATTGTCTTCAACCAAGAGGATCTTGATCATGCCTTGTTCGGTCCACCCCGCTCCTCATCGCCGAGAACCTCTTGAGCCCGCAGTATTCATGAACGCTCCTACCGCAACCGCCGACACGCTGCTGCGACAGGCCTGGTTGCAGGTTCACTGCAGCCAGGCGGGCAGGTTCGCCCCTCGCGACTTCGACATGCTGGTGCAAGTATGCCTTGGTCCCTCAGCGTTCCGTATGCCCGTTTCACGTCGCATCTTGGTGGTTTCATCACGAACCCCCCCCATGAATAATGCAGGTTCGTGGGCCTGTAACAAGTATAGCTTAAGGCGCTGATACAACAAGCAAATGGTGGAAGTGCTAGGCGGTCCTGACCAGCCATGAAGAATCACCGATCGGGTCCAGTCTCTGTGCTAGTGAGCAAAGGACTATTTTTGAGAACGAAAAGAAATCGAAGCTGGCAGGAGCGTGGGAATGAAAGCGGCCACACAACTCGAGTGGTGGTAGAGGCTAGAATTTATGGAGACACAGGATGAACGTGTAGGGTTGCCCAATCACGATCCGCGGAAAACGATGGACGGAGATTCTGGATAGGTCCCGATTGGCGGCTGTTCAGGTCCGACCGCCGCTTCACAGGCATATCCTGGTTGAAAAGGCCAGAGGAGTGACCGACCCACGAGGCTTCCGCGTATATGAACGTAGCGTAAGGTCACACCCATCCGAGTCGCTTCGTCCTTCACCTTTTCCGTACAATCCTGAGCTGAGTACCCACGGCGTGAAATCAGTAATGGAGATCCGGAACTACTCAGCACCGAAAACTCGTTGATGCATCCGCTTAGTCCGATGAGGAGACAGAGAAGACTACAGAAGTGAACAACCCTTGTTCGTGGGATCATCGTGAAACGATACCCCTCGTTTCTGAACGCTCTGCGAGAAATTGACTGACCGCTCATGCCTAACCATACCACGAACAGAGGGCATCAATCGACCAGATGGCCACATCAATCTTGATCCATCGTGACTCTTGTGATCGTACATGAATATCAGACCGGGACTACGTTGGGACGAGAAGTGATTGATCACATGCCGAAATATTAAGAATCCTCTGGTTTATGCGAGTGGTGACATTGATGGGAAAACACCGAGGGATAAATTCGAACGGCCATGGATGGTAGGGGAAGATAAGGTCGTTACGAACCGAACCGTACGACGGGTTAGACCGGCTTCTCTGCGATGTGCTCTCTATACTTCCAGAACAGCTGTGCTTCGTCCTCGTTCAGAACCAACGGCGTATTGTTCGCGGTTCCGGTCATAAACATCTTCACGGAAACTGTATCGTGCCAGGTTTGAACTTCACAATGAGAGACGAGGTCCAGGTTGATGGCTCAGTTCCCGATACGGACAAACTGCATAGTTCATCTCCAATCACCAAGAAAGACGGGATGATCATACATCAAGGGTCATCTGTCTGGAAATGACGGACCATTCTTTCCCTCGCTGTTCAGGTCGAAGTTCTATCCTGGAAGAATGTGCCGATCTCCCAGGCAGGAACTGCCGATCGCTTGGTATGGCCATGAGGAGAATACCCAGGAAACAATGCGTTCTTGCTGGCATGAAAGTTGACCTGGGTAACGGGATATTCCTATGTTCTCGGCTAGGATAGGGGCGTAGCAAGATGAATTCGATAGGAAGATGGACTACGGCGAACGACCTGTGGGAATTCCTCACACAGGATCTTGCAATCGTCGGCGGCCTGCACAGTCCCATGCTGAGTTGGATCGGCATGGCCGTGATTCTTGCCATGTGCGGCTGGCACGGCGCCGTGCTTCTTCTTGGGGCATGGCGGATTCGACAGACACTGTCTCGAGTTCAATCACAGGTATCGAGCCTCCTCCTTGCCCGACGACAAGGGTCGAAGGACTGGATCGTTATACCGACATTCGCGGCAAAAAGGCTGCGGCCAGATGAGGCGCAAGGGTCCCGACGAGATCTAGACGATCTCCAGGTTTTAGATCGGATCATGCGCACCGAATCGGCATTGTCTGCAGACTGGCTTTCCTACCGAAAGACCTTTGCCATTGAGCAGCCGGCCTGGTTTCTTGAGCCGACGGTGTCTGCACAGAAATCAGTTGCGGAATTCTTCTCCTTTGAAGCGTGCATGGCGGAGTACCTCAATGCCGGATTCTACCGGCAACTCCCGTCGCTTCTGACCGGGATGGGACTACTGTTCACCTTTCTCGCCATTCTCATCGGTCTGAGCAAGCTTCATGCAAACGGCTCGCAGATCGAAGGAATCCAAGGTCTCATTAACGGACTTTCCGGAAAGTTCATCACATCCATTGCCGGTTTGGCTGGTGCCAACGCGTTCACTCTTCTGGAAACGTCCCTGTGGCATCGTCTGGGCAGCCTACACCGGCGGTGTCTCTCCTTGATCGATGAGGTGTTTCCTCAAAAGATTGTCGATCAACAGGCGAAGTCTTCAGCGGGGCCGGCCGGGCATGGAGCAACGAGCGTGAGCCCCACTCAACACGAGAGCGATAAACGATTGGTGGAGGTGATGCACCACCGGCTTGGTACGGCAGTGGCCGCCTTAACCAAGGCGTCGGAATCGCTCACCGCACTGAGCACGACTCCGCGTGGTACGGCTATCGATGATCTTCCAGGAGAGATCGGCTATGAAGTTCAGCAAGCATTGAAACGGGTGGTTCAGCCGCTGATCGATGTGATCCAGGATCTGAACCTGACAATCAAAGGCCACGCACTTCCGCTGCAGCTGTCACAATCAGAAATGGAAACCATCTTTCAGGAACTGAAAGCCCAGGGAGCAACCGTGCACGGTACGCTGCCTGTCAAAACCGGCGGCCATGGGAATAGCGCAACGCATCCCGAGTAAAGTGAGAGGGGTCACGTGAGACATCGCAAATTTGCAATCGTACCGGAATCCTCTGCCGAGCCCTCGGCAGTCTCCAGTGGGGTGACCGATCTCATGACCTCGCTCGCCGTGATTTTTATTCTGCTGTTTGCCGCCTATGTGAGCCGTGTGCAGGAAAGTCAAGCGACTCATGATCAGAGTCCAGGATCTCCACAGGAGCAGCACCCAAAACTCGATCCTCCTCTTCTCACGCGTGAAGAACACAAACCAGGCGCTCTCACGGTCAGTGTGCCGGACGCCGCGCTCAACTTCGACTTTGGAGAAAGTCGGTTGCTCCCTTCGAGTGAGGTCTTTTTGTCCGAAATGATGCCGCAGTATGCAGCGATGGTCTGTGCACAAGGTGGCAAAGAGGTGGAAGCGTTTTTGATAGAAGGGTATACGGATGATCTTGGAGACGACCTTCGAAATTTACGATTGAGCCAGGAGCGCGCGTTTGCCGTGTTGGCCAAGAGTGTGGAGGTGGTTCGGAATAAGCTTCCCTGGGCATACGAATGCTTTCTACAGAAGGCTACGGCGAACGGACGCGGGAGGCAAAATCTTCTGAGGGATGGTGCCGGATACCTGGACCGAGAGCGAAGCCGGCGCGTCACTTTTAAGATCCATCTTCACCCTCAGTAAGAGTTGCGAACAATTTCACATAGAGTCAGACTTCAGAAAGGTCGAGATCTCCTACGCATCTGTAGGGTTTGTCGCCGGACTGTCGAGCCTTCGGCTTTTCCTCATTGCGGAGCTGGTGACTGCTCCCTATCGTTGAGAGTGACCTCGTCTCGGTACCGTCATTGCTGCGATGAGCTGTGGGCTCGTGGTGAGGCGTCGTCTTCCATCCAATGGGCTAACTCAAGAAACTGCTCAAGGGTCAGGGTTTCAGCACGAAGCGAGGGAGAGAGACGGAGTTTCGTCAATGCGGCTTCTACATGTCTCGAATCATAGCCTTCGTTCTTGAGCGAGTTGACGAGTGTCTTGCGTCGGTGAGCAAAGGCGCCCCGGACGAGCGCGGTGAACCGTTGCTCTTCCTCAGGTCGTCTGACTCTCGGTTCGCGCGTTTGCAGCAGCACTACGGCCGAGTCCACTTCCGGTCGAGGGCGGAAGCATTGTGGGGAGACTTTGAAGGCCTTTGAAATATGTGCGGAGTATTGAGCCATCACAGATAAGACACCGTATTCCGAGGTTCCGGCCTTTGCGGTCAACCGATCTGCGACTTCATTTTGCAGCATCAACACCATGCGGGAAAAGCGATGGCCGTGCGAAAGAAACCGGAAGAGAAGGGGGGTGGAAATATAATAGGGGAGGTTAGCGACGACGATGGTTCCGATCGGCAAATGCTCGATTGGACAGGTCAGGGCATCGCCGAGCACGAGGGTCACATGAGGAAGGTGGGCGGCTCGTTCGGAAAGGTATGTGTGAAGACGAGAGTCCACTTCAATCGCCGTCACGTGGCCCGCAGCTCGAGACAGGGCTTCCGTGAGGATGCCTCGGCCTGGGCCGATCTCCAGGACGGTGTCAGCGGGGGAGAGCTTCGCGAGTGCGACGATCTTGCGAACGATGTTAGGGTCGACAAGGAAATTCTGTCCCAGTCGTCTGATTGCCGCAGGAGGAGGTGCTGAGTCCACCCTCAACTCCCGGGTGAAAATGAACGAGAGAGTGTGTCGGCGAGGCGGACAAGCGGCGTACGGTAACTCTCGATGAGATCAGTAAACTCCTCGAGCAAATCGTTGGTGAAGGAAGGCCCCGGTTGAATATGGGCGAACGCGAGTCCCTCTTTCTGGCCGACCGTGGCGGTGAGGAGCGCGGCAGTGCGCAATTTCCATTTTTGGACTCGCTCCGTTCCAGCAACGGTATTCAGATCCTGACAGGTCTGTTGTGCAAGCGCGTCCAGTTCGGCAATCTGTTGCCGAATGGTGGCCAGTTGCGTGGAGCCATCAGGCGGCATGATTAGAGCGTCCCTTCTTGACGGGCCTCTGAGCAATTCGTGCAGCCAAGGTGACCGCTTCGATCAGACTCCCCGGATCGGCAATTCCTTTGCCGACAATGTCAAAGGCTGTTCCATGATCGACGGATGTGCGAATGATGGGCAAGCCGACGGTGAGATTCACGCAGGTGCCGAACGCCACCAACTTCAGCGGAATCAAGCCTTGATCATGGTACAACGCCACAATTCCGTCATATTGTCCCTTTGCCGCCTTCCCAAACAGCGTATCGGCGGGCAACGGGTCACTGGCCAGAATGCCCTGTGTTTGGGCAGTGCGAGTTGCCGGAAGAATGATCCGAGCTTCCTCATCTCCGAACAGACCATGCTCCCCGGCATGCGGATTGAGCGCGGCCACCCCAATCTTCGGTCGTTTGATCCCAAAGAGAGTGGTGAGTGCCAGGTGAGCCAAACGGATCGCCTTTTCAATCTTCGCTTGAGTGAGCAGTGACGGCAGGGCCTTGATTGCGACATGGGTCGTGACAAACATGATTCGCAATGGACCGCCCACGATCATCATGCCGGATTCTTTCGCCTGAGTCAGGTCGGCCAACAACTCGGTATGTCCGGGATATCGGCAGCCCGCCATGTTGATCGCTTCCTTATTAATCGGGGCCGTCACGATCCCATCGAGACAGCCCAATTGGGCGAGTTCCACGGCCTTCTCAATGAAACAGACCGACGCAGCGCCGGTTTCTGCCGCCGCGAGGCCTGGGGTATATCGGCCCAGTGGGGTACTCAGCGGGTCGAATACGGCTACAGTACCTAGGCGGGGGGCCGGTGTGTCATGGCCGACAACGGGAAGCACCGTCAGCTTGAGCCGCAGGGCCTTGATGGTACGAGCCATGACGGGAAGCGATCCGATCACCAACGGTCGGCAAATCTTGTGCAGTCGGCGATCCGACAGCGCTTTTGCGATCACTTCAGGGCCGATCCCCGCCGGGTCTCCCATCGTGATTCCGAGCAATGGGAGCGCTGACGAGGCCGAGGCCTTCCGCGTTGGACGGATCTTAGTTGGCATAGAGGTAGACGGTATAGCCGATATAGAACAGAGAGCCCGCCCCCAGCAACCACGGTCGCCAATGACCGCCAAGGAGAATCTGGAGGAGGCAGAGTCCGACGGCCTGGACCGCCAAAATCATGGTCGTCAATGCGGAGGGAGCGATCACCCACTCCGTGCCGATCAACCCAAGCGAGACGGGAAGCGTGCCTTGAAACACCATGGCGCCCGTCACATTGGCCACGGCGAGCTTGTCTTTCTTGCGATACAGCCATAGAAAGCTATTGGACATTTCCGGTAATTCGGTGGCCAACGGCGCGATGAGGAGCGTCAAAATCAGCGGTGACATGGAGAACAATCCCGCCATCGATTCCGCCGCCATCACGAACAAATGTGCGCCCAAAATCAAGCCGACCAACCCCAACAGCGCTTGAAATGCGATCATCGGGTGCGAGGGTGTTGCCGCGGTTTTATCGAAGATGAGCGGTTCCAGCTCGCCACTCTCGCTCTCTCCGGACGGTGCGAACTTCAGTTTCATGTAGTAAATGTAGAGACAGATCAATCCGCCCGCGGCAATCAGGTGGATGAGTCGTGATCGTTCAAAGGCGCAACCAAGCGCCACCAGGTAGCCGATCATAAAAAACGTCAGGTCCGTGAGCACGTCGCGGTAGTTCAGATGAAACTGCGCGGTGCGTTTGCCGGCTCGCGCGTACAGCACCACCAACAGAGCCAAGATCGGCAGCACCAACGTACTGAGCATAAACGGCGCCCCGAGGATGGCGCCCAATCCGACTTCGCTCTCCTCGGCGCTTTCACCGAAGAAAATGGCAATAATCGGAATCGAGGTTTCAGGAAGCGTAGTGCCGATGGCCGCGAAGATACTTCCGACCGCGCCTTCAGAAATCCCGAGCCGTTTGCCCAACCATTCGATCGCGTTGGTGAACAGGGCACACCCACCCAGTGTCACGACCACCGAGACGAGGAACAGGAGAACATAGTACAGGGTGCTCATGCGCGGCCTCGCAGTTTCTTATGGGCTGTCTGTCGATAGATTCGCAAGGCTTCCTCCATGACACTCTTGAGCGGACGACCAGATCGTCTCGCAATAGATTGGCAGTCGATATATTCCGGTGCCGCCTTGTCCCATCCGGCACCCAGATGGGCTACTTTCATGCGAACGGTTCCTCCCTGGATCGTGATAGGGACGATACGGCGTGGGAGGACCTGTCGAGTGACTTCCTGCAGCCGCACACCGAGCGTGGGTGTTTCCTGAAAGAGAATTTCGAGTACCGCGTTCGTCTGTTCTTTTGGGGTCAGACAGGTCAACAACACACCTGGCCGACTTTTTTTCATGACAACGGGAATCAGTGCGACGTCGACGGCGCCGAGGCCAAAGAGTTGCTCCATGACGTGCTCATAGATCTGAGGATTGAGGTCGTCGAGATTCGTCTCAATTTGCATGATGCGTTCGGTTTGATAGGCATCAGGTGTCGAGTCATCCTGTAAAAAGACGCGCAACACATTCGGCCAGTCCTCTGGATTGCGGTCTCCGGCGCCATGTCCGACCGCGAGACTACGCATGACCGGCAGGGGGCCGAATTCCGATGCCAATGTCCGCACCAGTGCCACGCCGGTTGGTGTGGCAAGCTCGTGCCGTGGACCATCGGAATAGACGGGAATACCTTTGGCCAATGCGGCCACGGCCGGTCCTGGCACAGGTAGGCGACCATGGGAAGTCTGAATCGAACCGGCTCCCACATTGATCGGGGAGGAGGTCGCACGGGTCACATTCAGGAGATAGCAGCCTAGGACGCCCCCCACCACATCGATGAATGAATCGACCACGCCCACTTCATGAAAATGCACATCTTTCGCAGGGACCTGATGGGCCAACCCTTCTGCGTCAGCCAATCGATCGAAGACGGAAAGGCTGCGTGTCTTGACCAAATCCGGGAGCGAGCTGGCAATAATAATACGTCGAATACGGGAAAGCGTCAGCGGTCGCTCGAACCCTCGTTGGATCTGGACGTCTACTTTTACCGCATGGAGTGCGCCACGGTGTACCGCTCGCTTCCGTAATGTATAGCCGGACAGCTTCAGGCGATTGAGGCCGTTGACGAGGTCTGCCCAGGGCAGGCCTGCGCTGACCAATGCGCCCAAGATCATGTCCCCGCTCACGCCAGAAAAACAGTCGAAGTGCAGATGTCGGCCCACGGCTCTCCTTGCTCGGAATGGAAAAAGACCGCACATCTTACCGGAGGTGTGGCTGAACGGCAATCATTGGTTCATTGTTGATGCTTCGTTGACAGCTTGGAGAGGCTATGTTATCCCCCATTAAAAGATGAGCCGCGTGCAGTGACCGTCAGTCACTGCGGATGCATCACCCATTTCATATGAAGGTAGGTGTTCTGTTGTTGATGAGATCGTGCCAGCAACGTGGTAAAAGACTGACACTTGGGCTTCTCTGTCTGTACGGCTTCCTGGTCGGTGTTCTGCCGAGCGAGAGTCTCGCCAAAGAAAAGCCGTCTCGTGCGCCCAGGCCTGAACCAGAGCTTAAGATCGTCAATCTGGATATTACCCCAATGCCGTATACGCAGGGCGATGGTCCGCTTCGGTTCTCAGTGACGGTTCAGCTTCCGAGAAATATCGATCGAGCCATGATCTTGGAAGTCACGTCCCTCATCAGTTCACCGTCGAAGACTTCACTTCGGTTTCTCACGCATCGGCAGCCTGTTCAGATCGTGTCGACGAAGAATGGGGAACAGGAGCGCCCCAAGGTGTTGGTTGAACTGGTATGGGATGGGCAGGATCACCGGAAGCAAGTGGCCGGGGCAGGCACCTACGCGTATGAAGTACGGACAAAATTGCTAGTCAACGGTGACAAAGGGCTTCGGACGATGATGGTCGCCTGGCCGAAACGGGGGATGATCGAAGTCAACTGATCTCTCCGAAGCGCTCACATCAAGGCTCAGGCTTCAGGCCCAGCAGGTTGATTCGATGTGCGAGGCAGGCGGCGCCGAACCCGTTGTCGATATTCATGACCCCCACACCGGACGCACAGGAATTCAGCATCGTCAATAAGGCAGCTACTCCGCCGAAACTGGCGCCATACCCTCGGCTCGTCGGGACCGCAATAACCGGACAATGAACGAGTCCCCCCACGACACTTGGCAAGACACCATCCATCCCGGCCGCCACGACGATAACCCGCGCATCAAATAAGCGATCCTTCTTCCCCAGCAGGCGATGAATCCCTGCGACTCCGACGTCGTACAGTCGTTCAACGCGACTCCCCATCACTTCTGCCGTGATACGAGCTTCTTCAGCTACGGGAACATCGGCCGTGCCAGCGGTCACCACCAGAATGTGGCCTTGGGCTTTCCGCCGTGTCGGGCGGATCGCGATGAGACGCGCGTCAGGATAGTATCGCGCCCGCCGATCGAGGCGGCGAATCGCCCGGGCGACCGTCGGTTCTGCACGGGTGGCAAGGAAGGGGCCTCCTTTTTTGATCAAGGCTCGAGCAATTGCCACGACTTGCTCCGTGGTTTTCCCCTCGCAGAGGATGACTTCAGGGAACCCTTGCCGCAACGACCGATGGTGGTCAAGCGACGCAAATCCAAGATCTTCATACGGAAGAGAGCGCAGACGCTGAAGCCCTTGTTCGACGGTCAGCTGGCCTCGGTGGACTTGTTGGAGTAATTGTTCAAGCCCTTCTGGATTCATGGTTATCCCTTTTCCAGTTTTGCATCCCGCTCCATGAGGTCACGCACCGCCTTTCGGCAGGCTTTGTTCTCATGGAGAACGGCGTTGATCTCCTGAATGATGGGCATCTCGACGTGGTGGCGGAGGGCCAAGGTGAACGCGGCACGAGCCGTTCGTATGCCCTCGGCGACGGCCTGCATCCCGTTGACGATGGTCTCAAGCCGCTCGCCTTTTCCGAGTCGGACGCCCACCGAATGATTCCGACTGAGAGCTCCGGTACAGGTCAACACCAAGTCACCGACACCGGAGAGTCCATAAAACGTGCGGGGGTCGGCTCCCATCGCGACACCGAGCCGGATCGTTTCCGCCAACCCACGGGTAATGAGGGCGGCACGGGCGTTGAGCCCAAGTTCCAGGCCATCGATCACGCCGGCGGCCAATGCCATCACATTCTTCAGCGCCCCTCCGAGTTGGACGCCCAGCAGATCGCTGTCGGCATACACGCGAAAGACGGGCGTCATCAGCGCACTCTGAAACCGCTGGACGAGCGGCGCGTTTTGGCCAGCCAGGCAAACGGCTGTGGGCTGACCCGCACTCAGCTCAGCGGCGAAGCTCGGACCAGAAAGCACCATCAGCCTATCGTGCATGGCGGCCGGTAACTCATCCTCCATGACTTGGGTCATCAATTTGGCCGTTTCTTCCTCAATGCCTTTGGTCGCGCAGATCAATGGAATGGGATCGGCTAAGAAAGGCCTCAGGTTTCGAAGCACGGATCGCGTGGCATGGGAAGGTACGGCGAAGACGAGTCCCTCACATGCGCTCGCGGCTTCTTCCAACGATGAAGTGGCGATCAAGCCGTGGGGGAGCAGGACGCCTTTAAGGAAAATCGGGTTTTCGTGAGAGGTATTGATGGCGCGAACGACGTCTTGCTCATAGGCCCAGAGACGAACATTCAACCCCTTCTCGGCCAGATGTTTGGCTAGGGCTGTACCCCAGGCTCCTGCACCGATCACACACATCGTGCTGATAGAAACAGTCATAAGCGATCAATCTGCTGTCCACATGATCACCAACACACTCAAGGGAGCAGATTATAGGAACGGCTTCAAGAACCTGTCAATGAATGGAGCAGGTCCTCCCAATGCTCTCCGGCGTGTAATGGAGTATTGGAATCAATATCTTGTGACATGGCACGGAACCTGCTCAAAAGCCCGTTGTGGATTTGAAAAACATGCTGCTGCGAATGAATCAGGTTATGGAATGGGCAATCGCGACGAGCCCAACGGATGGCAAAAAATGTTGATGAAACAGCTGCTTGAGAGAGGAAGTGGTTCAGGAATCAGGCTGCGAACCGCGTGGCTTGCAGTTTTTCTATTCTCGCTGAACGTCTCCGGCACCTATGCAGAAATGTACATCGGTGGACAAGTTGGAACCACGCTCTTCGGCGACAACAACAAGCTTACGAGAGTTGATCTTACCGATCTTGGTGGCCCTCCTGGATCGATCCTCACTCCTCGAGGGTCGATGTCAGGTCGAGATTTGGCCAGCTCTCCTGTGTGGGGCGGGAAGATCGGCTACTACTTTCCACGCGTGAGCTGGTTCGGGGTGGAACTGGAGGCCTACTACACCACCCCGCATATTGAGCAGGGACCGACAAGGGTCAGTATTCTTCCCGGAACCGCCGTCGTTGGGGGGACTGTTGCAAGTGGGAGCGTCACGAACATATTTCCGGGCGACCACTTTCGGGTGATCACTATTGCGCCGTTCAATCTCATGTTTCGCTACAACAAGGCACGATTTCAACCCTATGTCGGGGTTGGTCCCGGGATATTCTTATCCCGGATCAATACGACAGAGGTCACGTTTGCAGGAACACAGAGTTCAACGACTGTAGGTCTGAATGCAAAGGTCGGCGCCGAATACTTCTTTACGAAACACATCTCGGGATATGGAGAAGTGCGGTACAACTACACGAGGTTCAGTTTTGATGCAAACGACGCCGGAGCGTTTGGCTTTAAGGCGACCTATAATCCGACAATCTTCTCATTTGGGGTGAGCTATCACTTCTAGGTGCTCAGCGGGCTAGTATCTCGGGGGCATTCCCATGTATGTAGGTGGCATACCGGGAATGTCTTTCCATGCAAACCTGTCCCACCTGTCGTCGATCGCAACCAGAAATTAATCGGTTCTGTATCCAGTGCGGGTACCGGTTTGATGGGACTGCGGAACGTACGTCTCAGTTCGAATCTCGCACGCCCCCTCCTGAGCAACTCAACCTCTCCATTCTCTACGCCATGGTAGTGGCGTTAGTTTTGGCGCTGCTGTTCCCGCCATGGGAAACGCCATCCGGTCAAACACCTGAATTTCTCGGCATGCATTTCATCCTCTCTCCTCCCACACCCGAAGCCGTTGTGAGCCGTATGCTCCTGACGATCGAGCTGGTCACGATTGCGATTGCCGGGATGTATGGCGCGTTTCTGTTCCGGAAGAAATAACAACATTAAGCACGCGTTCTGCAATCAGCCAACAGCGTTCGGTATCCAATCGACTCGGTCTGAGCGGACCGCTGAACGCTGTTTAGCTGGATCAGTCCAGCGCCAGCGTGAGGCACTTGGCAGCGCCCCCGGACTTTATGAATTCATCAAGCAGAACCGGATGGGTGACATACCCTCGGCTGTGCAACCAGACCTGGGTGGTCGGACATCCCGCAGGGAGGACGACGTGATTCCCGACACAGACGGCATTGCAGGCAAAGGTGATCGCTTCCTCATCCGGAACCGCGAAACGGAGTTCGTCCGGAATACGTTCAGCGATCACTTGCCGACCATACCTATCGAATGCGGTTGGGTAGTAGAGGAGCTCGCCGCCGCTCAACGGACAGAAGCAGGTATCGAGATGGTAGAAACGACTGTCGACGAGCTCGAGAGGAATGATTTCTCGATGGAACCGCTCGCTGAGGATCGGGTAGACCCCGATATCCGATCGCTGCCGGTAGCCGCCGAACCAGGTGTCGGAAAATCCTAAGAGATCGCCGGCGCCTTCAAAGTGGAGACCTGCCTCAATCCTCACCACTTCGTAGCCCTGTTTGCGAAACCACTGTTCAACATGAGTCTCCTCTCCCTGGCGTTCAGGGTACCGAAAGCGACTCACGACCGCCGTTCGTCCGACCACCAAACCGGCATTCGCCGTAAACACGAGATCCGGTAATCCGGGAACGGGAGACAGTCGTTCGAGCACGACACCCAAATCTTTTTCAAAAATCCCCATCAAGATCTGCCACTGTGCGACGGCTCGTGCATGGTCGACTCGGTTGCTGAGTCGCATCCACGGATTAATCTCATACTCGATACCAAAAAAATCAGGTGGGCAGACCAAGAGTCGGCTCATGGCCGTCTCCCTAACGTGCCGGCGAGTTCCGACAGAAACGAGGCAGCATCCATAACCAGGCCGACCGCCTGAAAGCTTCCTCGGTCGGCGAGCTTCGTCGGGACTGATGGGTTCAGGTCAACGCATAGGGTAGGAACAGTTGCCGGGAGAAGATTGCCGGTTGCGATTGAGTGCAGCGTCGAGGCAACCAGCAGAGCCAGGCTGATGCCAGGAATCAAGGCACGCATTGCGTTCTGAGCTTGAATGGAGTCCGTAATCACTCCGGGCAGGGGACCATCGTCGCGAATCGTGCCGGCCATAACCACCGGCACTGCCTGCCGGATACAAGCTGCCATAATGCCATGTTTCACCACCCCGGAACGTACTGCGGTTTCAATGCTGCCGATGGCCCGAATGCGGTTGATGGTTCTTAAATGGTGCTCATGGCCATGAGGCACGGCGCGCCCTGCCATGAGCCCGTACCCAAGCGAGGTGCCATAGAGATCTGCTTCCATGTCATGCACGGCCAAGGCGTTGCCGCAAAACAATACATGAACATAACCCTGTTCGATCAGCCAAGTCAGGGATTCTCGCCCTCCGGCATGGATGATAGCAGGCCCGCCGGCCAATAGGACCTTGGCATCCGCCTGTCCCTGCCGATGCTGATCCCGCAAGTGGCGCATTCGCGCAGCAATGTCAGAGATGACGTGGCCGTGTGGTCGCTCTGCTGACACCTGCGATTCCATGAAGCCGAACACGTCTCGTTCCTGTGGGCGCTGGAGCGGAATCACGCGGACGCCCTCACGACCTACCACGATCTGATCTCCCCGACGAACGTCTCCCATCGGAATAGCTTGGGCCGCGGAGTCTTCCTTGTTGACCACGATCGCAAGATCCATCTCGATCCGATCAACATCAAGCCAGCGACCAGCCAATCGGATCTGCGTAGGCAAATGGGTGGTGGCATAAAAGGTATCGGGGAGGATCCCATCGGCAGGCGCTGATTCAGTCCAACAGTCTGTCTCACGCTCGATTGAGGCGCCATGGGGTTGAATGGCGTGGAGGATCTCGTCTAAGAGCGTTTTGGAGGCGGTTCTGATCACAATGCGGGTACTGGATGATTGTTCCCGCGTTTTTCCGATACAGACGTCCTCAAGATCGAAGGTCCCACCCATCATCACGATAAGGTCCAGGACCTTCGCCAGCATGAGCGAGTCGATGATGTGTCCCTGTAGGACGACGGTCTCGTAATAATGACTCATAACCTCGCGTGCTGCAGCTGCCCGTATTGTAACACTCGGTAGGGGAAGAGAAAGGAAATGAGAATTGACGGCTATCGGGTGGTCGGAGATGGTTTCATCAATTCTCGTAACACACTTGTCGCATAGGCGCCTGGAGGTAAACTGAAGGTGATGATGAGATTCGCTCCGTCCAGAACCCACTCCAGTTCGGTCAGTGGGATGCGAAGCGAGCGGCGCTCGCCTCGGAATCCACAGGCCTTGGCGGCAGTGATGAGGGCTTCCTTGGTTGTGCCAGCTTCGGTGATGACAGCTTCTTCGATCGCACCAGGCTCACTGCCGGCCCAAGACACGCGCGAGCCAAAGAGAATTCCGGTCGGGCTGATCTCAAATCGATCTGCGCGCGGTTGTTCTTTCTCCGCGTCGTCGACCTGAAAGCAGGCGCCGTTGTCGGATTTCATGGCCCAATCGCCGATGAAGACTCTGTCGATCTGTTCGATCCGGCGGGCGAGGATCCGATTGAACAGAAAAGACTGATAGGTATTGAGATACCAGATACGTTGGTTGCGATTCATTTTTTCACGTCGTCGGGCGTCGTGGAGCAATGCGACCCCGAGTTGGTAATTGTTGCCGTCTTTCCCTTGACGTTGAGGACCGAAATAGTTGGGGACCCCACGTCTGGTCAGCCGCTCGAGAATCACGGGGACGGTTTCCTTGGCGTGGCCGGCAACCTCGCGAATGGTCAGACGGAAACGATTGCCGGCATGATGCCCGGTGCGGAGCCGATTGCGATGGCGCCCGAGGATGGTCACAGTCAGGATGGTGTCATCAATGGAGAGGCGAGCGATCTGTTCCTGGGAAATGCCTTGCAAGGAGATCATCTGCGTCGTGACGGCTCGTGCATCCTTGAGTCCGGCGACACCGATGGCTTGAGCCTTGACTCCCAATGTTGAAGAAAGGCGCCGGACAAGGTCGGGCGTGGACAGTCCTCGTTTCGTGATCGTGACGTAGAGATGTTCGCCTTCTCCGCAGGGCAGATAGAGCGGTCGCTCCTCGACCTGAAAGTCTTCCGGCACGGAACGGATTCGTCCACCGATTCCAGGAAGGTCGCTCGTCAGAAAGGGCTCGTTCAGTCGTTCCATCGGTCCTTCGTTCGATTTAGCGTCAACTGCCCCATGCTATACTTTTCCTATCCGATGGGGAAAGGAGTAAGGGACACAGAATGACTACGCGACGCACGTCGTCATGGCCCGATCTCGTGCGAGCGTCCATCGGCCATGCCCTAGGTCATCCCCTCTACCGGCTGTTTAGCCTTGCGCCGGACTGGGAATTCGGCCTCTCTGACTATGAAGTGACCCGACATACCCAGCTGCATGGGTTGCTCGCCGGTCGCCGTGCCGTCCATCTTACCGATCTGCATCTCGACCGATATTGTTCGCGCCATGATCGTCTCATCCAAATCGTTGGTGATCTCCAGCCGGACTGGATTGTGATCACGGGCGACCTGCTCAATGTACCAGAAGGGCTGCCGCATCTGTTCCGATTTCTTGGCCGCCTTCGCGCCATCGCGCCGATGTATATGACACTGGGCAATCACGATCATTACAGCGGCGTGCCGGTGGCAGAGTATGCCGAACTGGCCGATCGGCACAAGATCGCATTGTTGGTGAACCAACATGCTGTGGTCTCAGTGAAAGGGGGAGAGCTGGTGATCGTCGGTGTCGATGATCCCTCGCTCCACCGGGCTGATCTGCGATGTCTTCCGCCTCGCGCGGACCATCGCGTTACGCTGCTTCTGGCCCATGCGCCCAATATCCTCGATCAGGTGGAACTGCACCACGCCATCGATTTAATCTTGTGCGGGCACAGTCACGGCGGGCAATGGAGAGTGCCAGGGGTTCCGACCTTCTGGCTTCCGCCTGGATGTAATGGCCGGATAGCGGGTTGGCATCGGTCAGGTGTGCACCGACTGTACGTCAACCGTGGAGTGGGATGGTCCTTCCTTCCTTTTCGATGGAACTGCCGGCCTGAGATTGCCGTGATTGACTGGGTGTAGGATAGTGGGTGGGACGTAGCCAGATAGCACGCCGAATGATCCCCTCCCTTCGATTTGACAGACCCCTGGATTAGGCGTGGGTTGATGTAAGCGGAGGAACAGATGACCGTAAAGATGCGATGGTGATCCACAGAAAACGGACCAGCGATAAGCCTGATACTCGGGCCGTTTTGATTGAAGCCCGTGCGTAAAGCCTCATGGCTATTCAGGTCGAAGGATTGGCTTTAGTCAGGGGGCTGGCATAGTCGCGGTGGCATTGGCCAGCGCGACTATGCAGTGATTCGGGCTAGATTTAGGATGACTGCCTCACCACTTATTAATAACCAGGCGACTGTCCTTGCCGCTTGTCTCCAGACGGGTCGTCATTCGTGTGAGCCGCGTCAGATTGCGGCTTGGTGGCGCGCTTGTTTGCAGGGGACTGCCCTTGTCGCTTTCCCACTGATGCTGCGCCATGTGTTTTTGTATTTCCAGACGGGGAGGTTGACATAGACTTATTAGAAGGTGATTGACCTTGCCTTTTACCCGCCGAAGGCGCGACACGTTCCCCCGTACTCTCCTCTAGCGAGGTCTCAGCATTTGCCACTCCGATGATGCCGCACCAGGGGAAAAGGGTCAGCGTGCCAATCAACAGTCCTCGAACGACAGATGTATGTTGGTGGATCATTGTTGACCTCCTGTTTGTTTGAAACGTCGCACGCGAATGTTTTTCGAAGAAATCGTTGAGCCAAAGACCGCGTTTATCTAAGTCAGAGGCTCCAATTGTAATTCGGGGTTTTGAGGAACAACCAGTTGACTCTCCAATGTTTCGACAGCCGGTCGACCAGAGATCAGAATTCCTCACACCCGCACTACACGAGATAATGTTATATGCTTGATAGCACTTACTGAGGTCCTAGGCAGTGTAGCGGGATGCTAGCATGATGATGTGCGGTGTTTCAAGAATTGCTCCGTAGTGAGGAAAATGATGATGAACGTTGCAGGGTTGGCGGTCAATTCAGAACAGGAATGTTCTCACGGGCGCACATGCTGTCACGATCATGTAAATCTAAGTATCTCACAGCTCTGCCGTTGGCCAGTTTTGTTTTCATTTCTGCATTCGTTCCAAGGCTTCCCTGGCTCGGCTTCTGACGGTTTGATCCCAATCATGCTCCATCACGGCCTTTAATCGTTCACGTGCCTCAGTGGCACGAAGTCGCCCGAGTCCCAACGCGGCGCAGGCACGCACGTAGGCATGGTCATCTTCCAGAGCCTTCACCAGCAGGGGCGCCACTGACAGATCTTGCAACGCACCGAGATGGCTGGCTGCCATGCCGCGGATGCGATGTTGTTTGTCGCCCAATGCTCGTTGGAGTGTTGTCGCCAACAGTTCTTTCAGAGCCGGGATCAGGGATTCGAGCCCATCGATTTGGTACTCGTTGTTTTCCAACAGTGCAAAAACCAGATCCAGCCGTTTCTCTTGGGCCGTTTCTCGATAAAACAACGTCAACAGCCTGGTTCGCTCTTGCGATCGCATCCGGCGGCGGAAAAGTATTCTGATCGGAATGAACAAGAGAAGCGCACAGATCAGACCGATGATGGTCATCGGCACCGCCTGATCGACGATATAGTCCTGAGCCTCGATCGAAAGCCGTTTCCAGATCCACACTCCTGCGATAGCAAGACCTAGGAGAACAACCAGCCAGGCGGGGTTCACCTGGCCCTCTTCATGACGCGTCGGCATTGTCATGGGTGAGGGATCATACGGGTGTGATCAACTGATCGTCAACGAATCGACGTTGTGCACTGACTTCCAGTCTTTCACAGTCAAGAAGCGCCAACTCAGAGGTGCAGCATCAGCGCCATAATTGACAGGCTCTTGCGGCCATGGTCATACTCGGCCATTGATCGTCGTCGGTGAGGTTCATAACGATTATGGACAACCATCCGCAGAACAGCACGATACGACGAGTCATGGTCGGGACCGATCGCTCGCAAACGGCAGATCAAGCTGTGCGGTGGGCCGCAGAGTTTGCGAACCGCTACGGCGCTGAGTTATTCGTCGTGCAGATCATCCTGCCGCAACACCCATCCACTACTGAATTCGGTGCAGCGGAGCATACCCGTGTTGCTGCCGCGAACCATGAACTGACAGACATAGTACATCGGCTTGCCGGAGAGCGCGGACATGCCTGTGTGGTCATGGATGATGATCCTGCGCTGGCCATCGTTCGCGCGGCAGAGCGGGAGGCCATCGATGTCTTGGTGGTCGGGAACTCCGGCATGGTCGGCAGGAAGGAGTTCTTGCTCGGTAACGTTCCGAACCGCATCAGCCACAATTCCCGCTGTACTGTGATCATCGTGAATACCCAACCACTAGCCGATGAGCAGACAGCCAGCACTGCGCATGTTGCTCCTTCTCAAGTCGAAACGCCGGTCTCTGAGCCTCATGTGGGAGCTCGAGCCCTAAAAATCGCTACCGTGATGGCGAAGCACGGGGTTCAAGAACTCTTTGGCCAACCCGTTCAATCGGACATCTCGACACGTCGTCGGCAAGCTCAACGTCTGCGCGCTGCACTGGAGGAGCTAGGCCCCACGT
Organism: Nitrospira sp. CMX1; assembly: GCF_054902215.1. Taxonomy (NCBI): domain Bacteria; kingdom Pseudomonadati; phylum Nitrospirota; class Nitrospiria; order Nitrospirales; family Nitrospiraceae; genus Nitrospira; species Nitrospira sp. CMX1. The sequence continues at coordinate 32,263 of NZ_JBUBKD010000062.1, forward strand.
TTTCAAAGCTTGGACAAGTGTTATCGACTCGTCCCGATCTCCTTCCACCTGAGTATATTGAAGAGCTAGCCATGTTGCAGAGCCACGTTCCTCCCATGTCCGAGAGAGAAGTGGTTCAGGTGGCCGAGCAAGAACTAAAGGTGCCGTGGGAAGACGTGTTTGAGTCGATCGATCCCAACCCACTCGCGGCTGGGACGATCGCCCAGGTCCATCGGGCCACGTTGGAAACCGGCGACCGGGTAGTCGTGAAGGTTCAGCGGCCCACGGCACGAACGGAGATTGAACAGGATCTGGCTCTCCTCGAGGTTTTTGCTCAAAAGGTCGGCAAGCGGCCTGCGCTCAACCAAGTGGTGGATATGGAGGCCGTATTCAAACACCTGTCTACGTCGCTCCATCGTGAACTCGACTTTCGTCAGGAAATAGAGAACATCGACAGGATGCGGATGGTGCTCGCAGACTATGATCGATTAGGGGTTCCCTCCGTGCATCAAGAGCTGTCGACTACCCGATTATTGGTCATGGAAGAGATTCAGGGTGCCCCGATTGCTCAGGCAACGGACGGTCCAGCGCGTATCGAAGCCGCGCGTCAACTATTGGAAAGTTTCTACAAACAAATCATGGTCGACGGTTTCTTCCATGCCGATCCTCACCCCGGCAACCTCATGTGGTGGAAGGACCGTGTCTACCTTCTGGATTTCGGCATGGTCGGGGCTGTCGATGCCAATGTGCGCGAGCACCTCTTGTTACTGCTGATGGCATTGTGGAAAGAAGACACGGTATTCCTGAGCGATATCACTCTAATGATGACGGGGTCCCTCGATCGGAGCGATCTGAACGTCCAGCAGTTTCAAAGTGAAATAGGCGACATGATCGCGAAATATCGTAAGGCGGCCCTGGCGGACATGCAGATCGGACCGCTTCTCCAGGAAATGAGTGCGATCGGGTTTCGACATGGCGTGCCGCTGCCCGCCTCTCTCACGCTTGCATCCAAGGCGCTTGCGCAGGTTCAACTCGCAACGGCCCGATTAGATCCGACACTCGATCCGTATGATGTGGCGGGTAAGTTCTTGATGCGGTTGATGCTGAAGCGAGTGGGTGCCGCCCTGGATCCAAAAACGCTGGTGTATCAGTCCCAGAAGTTGAAGGTACGAGTCGAGCGGGTCATCGAAGCCATTGAACATCTGATCGGTGCCCGTCCCGGTCAGAAGCTGGTCGTTAATTTTAAGGCCAATTCACTCGAGGACATGATTCGCCTGACGGGACGGCGCCTTGCCTTAGGTCTGACCGCTGCTGCGAGCATCCTCGCCAGCGGGCTTACGGCTACCTCAACAACGGTTGCGGATTGGGTGTCGGTCTCGTTCGGAATCGTGGCGGGTCTGCTGGTTGTCGGATTAATTCTCGATCTGATGCGCGGGCGCTAAACTCGAGTCGTTCGCCAAGCTGTTTGTGCGAATCAAGGTTTCACTCTGCTGTTCTTGAGCGAACGCAGGATCACTTTCTCCAGCGTATAGGCGATGATCGACATTCCTAAGGAGAGGAACCAATACTCCATTTGTCGAGTAAAAGATTGATGACGGGGTTTGGCATGATCGTTTGTCACATAGGCATTATCAATGAGAGCATCGCTGTCTGCAATAGGGATGTCGTTCCTACCATGCGACTCACCGATCCGTGCATACACTCCGATGCAGACCGAGTTGACCATGAATGATTCAGTATCGGCATGGCTTGAAAACCTTGGGCTTGAACGTTACCGAGAGGTGTTTGAGCAGAATGCCATTACGTGGGATGTTCTGCCTGAACTGAATGATGCCGACTTGATATCGTTGGGCGTCTTACTGGGTCATCGGAAAAAGCTCCTGCGCGCCATTGCGCAGTTGTCGCAAAGCAGTGGGCCTGATCGAGCGAATCCCGCGACCATTCCCGCGTCTACGGTACTAACCCCACCCGCCTTCGGTCGAGATCAAGCAGAGCGACGGCAGTTGACCGTCATGTTTTGTGATCTTGTCGGATCGACCAGGCTGGCTCGCCGGTTAGACCCCGAAGATGTTCAAGAGATTATCCGGCGGTTCTTGGAAGCCTGTAGCCGAGCGGTGGGGCGGTTCAACGGGTATGTCGCAAAATATATGGGTGACGGACTGTTGGTGTATTTCGGCTATCCGCATGCGCACGAGCACGATGCGGAACGAGCAGTCCATGCTGGTCTCGCCATATTAGATTTGGTGATGACTCCTTCCCGAGAGGAGCTGTCGTCTCAAGAATCTGAAATAGCAGTACGAATTGGAATAGCAACCGGGAAAGTTATCGTTGGAGAAATTATCGGAGAAGAAACGGCCAAAGAACGGTCTGTGTTCGGTGAAACTCCGAATCTGGCCTCGCGTCTTCAAGGGGTCGCCGCACCCAATCAGTTGGTTGTGGATTCAGCGACGAAGCGGCTTGTCGGCAATGAGTTCCAGTTCGTGGACCATGGAAGCGTGTCCCTCAAGGGGTTCGACGCGCCGATCCAGGTCTGGCGGGTTCTTGGTACGAAGATATCGACCAGTCGATTCGAATCCTACCGATCCGGACGAGTGGCTAATTTTATCGGCAGGGAACACGAATCGGCGCTGCTCGTGGGGCGCTGGCGCGAAGCAGTCGACGGGGAGGGACAGGTCGTGCTTTTGTGTGGAGAGGCCGGTATCGGCAAGTCTCGACTGTGCCGCAGTGTGTGCGACCAGCTTGTGGATGAGCCTCACCAGAAGATTGAATTGCAATGTTCACCGTATCATACGAATACCGCATTATATCCCGTGATCAATTGCCTCCGGCAGGCAGCGGCGCTGGCGAGCGCGGACGATCCTCTTACACAACGAAAGAAACTCAAGGCCTTTGCCGGTAGCGCGGACATCGGGGACCAAACCACGGTGTCCTTGCTGGCGGAGCTCCTTTCGATTCCTGGGGATGCTCAGCATGCACTCCTCACGATGTCGTCGGACAAACGAAAGAACATGACCCTTGAAGCACTCGTGAGGCAACTCCAGAGGTTGGCCGATCATCGTCCGGTACTCTTTATTGTGGAAGATGCTCATTGGCTGGATCCCACCACGATGGACCTTCTGACACGAATCATTGACCACATTCAGCGGATGCGGGTGTTATTGTTGATCACATTTCGACCCGACTTCAAGTCGGTATGGATCGAGTACGACCATGTCACCTGCCTGACTCTAAATAGGCTTCCACGCCGGCAAAGCGCCGAGCTTCTTGCATCGATGACCGGCGGAAGAGCGCTTCCACCGGAGGTCCAGCAGGCGATCCTCGCGAAAACCGATGGGGTGCCCCTTTATCTTGAGGAGCTGACAGAAAATCTTCTGGAATCCGGCGTGTTGACGGAGGGGAACAGTACCTTCAGCCTGAAGGAACCGTTGACGGAGTTGTCTATTCCGGATAGCTTGCAGGCTTTGCTCATGGAGAGGATCGACCGATTGGGAGCAGCCAAAGAGATCATCCAACTTGGGTCTGCAATCGGACGGGAGTTTAGTTATGAACTGCTGCGAGAGATCGTAGATATTACTGATGGTGAGTTGAAAAATATGCTTCACTCACTCGATGCATCAGGGCTCATATTTCAGGAGGGTGAGATCCCGGCTGCTACATTCACGTTCAAACATGCCCTCATTCAAGAGGCTGCCTATAGCACATTGCCGAAAAAATCACGGCTGGTGCTCCATACGCGTATCGCGAAAACACTGGAGAGTCGGTTCGCAGAACGCGTCAAAATGGAACCCGAGTTACTGGGGTATCACTATGAACAGGCTGGATTGGTAGGGCCTGCTGTTCATTATTGGCGACTTGCCGCACAACGAGATGCCGCACGATCGGCAAATATCGAAGGGCTTGGTCATTTCAATCGTGCCATCCATGTGCTCAACGACCTGCCGGAAGGCTCGGAACGTGATCAGTTGGAATTGGACCTTCTTATCGCACGTGGAGCGTCCTTATTACTGGTCAAAGGCTATGCCTCCGATGACATCGAACATAATTATCTCAGAGCAAAAAGCCTCTCGCAGGCGAGTTCAGACTCCGAGCAGTATTTCCTCTCCATGTGGGGTTTGTGGGTCTTCCATCTGGTCAGGGGGCCTCTCGCGAAAGCGAGAGTGTTGGCCGAAGATCTCTTATCCTGGGCAACTCACCGACAGAATCCGGATCTGTTGATTCGAGCGTATGAGAGTGTGGGATCGACCTATTCCTTTCTTGGTCGATTTGACGAAGCCAGGGCGCACTTGCAGGAGGCAAAGTCGCTCTATGATCCACACAGATATGGATCTCAAGTTTTCCCCTATGCACAAGATCCCGGCATTACTGCACGAATCATGTTGGCGAGAGTTTTATGGATTTTAGGAGAGCTTGATCAGGTTGAAACCCTGCTGACGGAGGCCATCGCTATGGCCAGAGAGTTAGAACATCCATTCACAATGGCCTTTACGTTAGCGACTGCTTCATGGGTGTATTCGATGCTCCGTGACACCCATCGAATACTCCGACTCACCGAAGAAGCCATTGAGTTATCCACGAAATATTCATTTGAGGTGCCGTTGGCATGGGCGATGTCCTTTCAAGGCTGGGCTCTGGCCGAACAGGGAAAGGAGGGAGGAATCGAACGACTCGTGGAAGGACTCTCTGCTGCGAAGAGGGCCACAGCGAGCCTCAACCACACCTGCGCCTTGGCGTTGCTTGCTGAGATCCATTTACGAAATCACCATATTGTCGACGGCTTGTTTGTTATCCAGCAAGCACAGGAACTGGCTGCTACTCAGGGAGAGGCGTGCTGGCAGGCTGAACTACTTCGTCTGAAAGGCGAGCTCTTGCTGGCGCAATCCGATCAGTCAACCTTTCTGGCAGAACAGTGTTATGCCGATGCTCTGGCGATCGCTCAAGCTCAGCACGCAATTATGTTTGAACTTCGAGTCGCAACGAGCATGGCGAGGCTCTTGAGAAAACTGAACAAACCGGATATTGCTAAACGCACATTGAGTGCTGCGCGTGCCAAGCTTGGTGGCCACAGTGCCAACCCTGACATGATTGAAGCGCAAGCCGTCCTTGACCAGCTTGCTGAAGACCTTGCAAACAAATAGCTCTGACTCATGCGCCTAACCATCCTCGGTTCTGGAACCAACGTGCATCCCACGCGTGCCGCGGCCGGTTATCTGGTGCGCACGGATCAATATATCCTGCTCGATTTCGGCCCTCGTACCCTGATGAACTTGATCAAAACCGGGGTGAACAGGCACAAGATCACGCACGTGTTGTTCTCTCATTTCCATGCGGATCATTTTTCAGACTTCATCACCTTCTTTTTCGACGCGGTGATCTATGCCAAGTATGGGGGAGGCCATCGTCCAGGGATGACCTTAATTGGTCCGAAGGGCACGATTCGACTGTTACAATCAATCATGAAGAGCTTCCCCAGCTTTTCTCCCGCTCCGTTCAAGGTGGTGTTCAAGGAGGTCTCCAGTAAGCCGTTCAACATTGGTGACGCCCGTGTTGTTCCCAAACCCATGGTTCATGTTCCGGATCTTTCAAGCGTCGGCTACCGGATCGAGTATAAAGGTAAAGCGGTCGTGTATTCGGGCGATACCCTGTATTGCGATGCGATCGTCTCCTTGTGTCGGGATGCCGATGCGGCCGTGCTCGATTGTTCGTTTCCTGCCAACCGTCCAGGTCCGGCCCATCTGCATGCTGGACAATGTGGGCAGATCGCGAAGGAGGCCGGTGTGGGCCAGCTCGTGCTCTCACATTTTTACCCGATTGCGGATCGCTATGATGTCAAAGCTCAGGCCGGTGAGGAGTACCAGGGCAAGATTTGGAAGGGAAAAGATTTGCTCACGATTCGGATTTAAAGTTGGGACTCAGAAATTACGTTCGTGGTGAGCTTGTCGAACCATCGAACGCAACTACTGGAAGTCACACGCCCTTCGACAGGCTCAGGGTGAACGGATTCTGATAAGAACTTTCGAGGTCCAGCACTGTTACAGCCCTTCTTCACGGGGTGCCCCGCCAAGAATTTCAATGAACTTGGTCAAGCGGGTCTCCTTGACGGAATCACCGGTCTTGGAGTAAATCGCCAAAAGGTTCTTGACCATGCGGGATAGGATCGCACGAACCTGACTTTTTTCAAGGTATTTCTCGTCAAACCCATAGCCGGCTTCGGTCAAAAACCGGGCACAGTTTTTTTCGGTCAGTAGGGCGCCTCCGTTGAAGCAGTCGATGAAGATCTTGTACCGGTCGGACTCGTACTTCACCAAAAAATGTCCCGGCATACCGATGCCGAAGAGCGGAAAGGCAAGCCGCTGTCCGATGAGGAGATACACCGCCGACAGACTGATCGGGATCCCGACTCGTCGATCCATGACGCAGTTGAGATAGCTGTTTTCAATCTCGTAATAATTCTTCGTGTTGCCTTTAAACCCTTGCTCGGTGAACAGGTAGCGGTTGAGAGCGTTGACGGCTTCTTCTCCCGAGGCTCGATGGCCGATACGCGCTCGAACCTCCGTAGCCATGGTGTCCAATTGGTCACGATAGCGAGCCACGTCCAAGGCCGGATAGGCGTAGCGCGCGATCAAGAACGCACCGGTTTCAAGGCTGATGGTTTCATCAGGCAGAGAGGCCAACTCCGTCAGTTCTTCTTCCAGCTTGCCGCCTCGGATTTCTTCGAGGACGGACGCAAGGCGGTCAGCCATTTCAGGCTGTTCTATTTCCGCTTCTTGGAGAAGGGGGACGGCTGACGGGCCGATATCGATCAGTCTTCCGCTGATGGTGCGGACGATGCGATCGTCTTCATCGGAGAGGAGGCGGATCAGGGCACGTATCTGACTTTCAGGAATCATCACTTCATACTCGTGGTCGGTTACAGGCCTGACAGGTGATACCACTACCGTCATCATCCAACGGAATTGGGTGTCAGTCAAGGGATCATGGCTTGGCAGGGGGATTATCCCATGGCGCGCCGGAACGCCTTGGCTCCGCCATACAGGCAGAGGGCATCGAACACGAGCATGACCAGGATCACCATGCCGACGTGCGGTAAGGCTTCGGTCCAGCCCGACAAGATCAACGGACGTACGGCATCGATCGCCCAAGTCATCGGGTTGAATTGTGCCAAAAAGCTCATCCACCCCGGCATGGCGTTGAGCGGCACGAGCGCAGAGCTGAGGAAAATCATCGGCAGCGACAGAAATCCCAGAACGGAAAAGAAATCCCCGTGGCTCTTGACGGAGAAAGCCATGGCCATGGAAATGGCGGTCAAGCCGACGCCGAACATCATGCCGATCAACAGAATGGTCGCTACGCCCAGGATTCCGGTGGCCGGATGGACGCCGAAGAGATACGACACGCCGAGAATGACGAGGACTTGCATCGACGTAATCGCCATGACGAAGATGAAGCGGCTCAGAATGACGGAGGTGCGATGGATCGGCGTGGACATCAACCGTTCAAGGAATCCGTTTTCCTTGTCGAATAACAGATCGACCCCGCCCGCTAGACCATTGTTTAGGACCGTCATGATGACGACACCGGCGGCGAGGAAGCTGATGTAGTTGGGCGCCTGCATGACCTGGGTGTCTGCGGCCCGCTGAAAGAGGTTCCCGAAGAAGATAAGCCAAAACAGCATCGGCTGCACCAGGGTGAACAGCATACTGAACTTTTCTCGACTGAGCCGACGGACCCATCGCATGGTCAATGCGCTGATTTCTTGCCAGTAGTGCTCCACGTGACTCCTTGCTAGCAGGATGCTGAAAAAGGCCGCCAGCGGCGTTCTCGCATCGCTCAGAGACTCAACGTACCGAAGCGTACGCCTCGCCCCTTCGCTCGCTGCGGCCTTGCCGGACAGCCTTTTTGAGCATCCTGGCGTTATGTTGGTATTCGCACCGTATTGAACATTTCAGCCATCTTCTTGGCATCAACCAAGTCTTTCTGCAACCTGCTATGACGCCGACTCGGTTTCGGGGATTGATTCGGTGATGGCTCGACCAGTATGAGCGATAAACACATCGTCCAAGCGAGGTCTGTTGTATTGAATGAATTCGATGCTGCAGCCCAATCGATTGGCCGTTTCGAGAATCGCGGGCAGCGCCTTCTCCGGCGACTCCACCCGGATGTCCAGACCCTTGGCCGTCGTCCGGACGGACTTGATCGCTGGACGGTCCTTCAACTCGGTTTCAAGCGATGGGATCCGATCCAGTTCTTTGAGAGTCAAGGAGACGATGTCGCCGCCAAGCGCGATCTTCAGCTCAGCCGGAGCCCCCAGGGTCTTGATCTTGCCCCCGTCGATAATCGCGAGTCGATCGCACAGTTGATCGGCCTCGTCTAAATAGTTCGTCGTCATGACGACCGTCATGCCACGGGCTTTGAGCATCCGGACATAGTCCCAGATGCGGAGACGGCTCTGGACGTCAAGGCCCAAGGTCGGCTCATCAAGGAAGAGAATTTTGGGATCCGGTAATAAGCCGCAGGCAATGTCGAGTTTGCGCTTCATCCCACCGGAATAGGTCTTCGCCGGCCGGTCCGCATGGGTTTCCAATTCGACTAACTTGAGCAGCTCACCGATGCGCTTCGTCGCTTCGTCCTTGGTCAAATGGTACAGGGCCCCGAGCAACTGAAGGTGCTCGCGGCCGGTGAGGAACCGGTCGATCGCCCGTTCTTGCGGCACGTAACCGATAAGCGTCCGGACCTTGTCGGCATCACGCACGGTGTCGTGCCCCATAATGGTAGCTGTCCCCGATGTGGGGTGCAGCAACGTGATCAGGGTGCGCAGAGTCGTGCTCTTGCCCGCGCCGTTCGGTCCCAGCAAGCCGAAAATTTCTCCAGCGTAGATCTGGAACGAGAGGTCATCGACAGCCTTATGGCTGTCATAGGTTTTACAGAGACGGTTCACGTCGATAGCGATCGTACGATCCATTAGTCCCAGCCTTTTATGCCATGATGCTCGTGCAACATAAATTGAACGAGATCGTTCAAGCGACGAGCGCGCTGATGGAGCTCCTCGGCTTCCAGTAGAAATTGTTTTTCCAACGGGGTGGAGGTTAAATAAGTTTTACAGAGACGGTTGACGTTGAGAGTCATCGTGCGATCCAATCAGTCCCAACCCGTTAGGCCTTGATGCTCGTGCAACATGAATTGAACGAGATCGTTCAAGCGACGAGCGCGCTGATGGAGCTCCTCGGCTTCCAGTAGAAATTGTTTTTCCAACGGGGTGGAGGTTAAATAAGTTTTACAGAGACGGTTGACGTTGAGAGTCATCGTGCGATCCAATCAGTCCCAACCCGTTAGGCCTTGATGCTCGTGCAACATGAATTGAACGAGATCGTTCAAGCGACGAGCGCGCTGGTGGAGCCCCTCGGCTTCCAGCAGGAATTGTTTTTCCAACGGGGTACAGTCCAAATAGGTTGATAGGGTGTTCACCAAGACTTCATCACTCACTTCTTCGCGGAAGAAGCCCTGCCACGCCGCACTATCTTCTCGCTGTTGCAGGTATCGTCCGAGCACGTCGATCAGCGCCTTTCGCACATCCTTGGTCAACCCCTCTTCGGTGCGCATGGGCGTCACCCGAATCGTGGCTTCGCGATAGGCTTTGTCGAAGTGTTCCTTGGTAATCTCGCATCGTTCAAGCCCCTGCAGCAAGATGTTGGAGCGACCATCCGGCAAGGGCTGTACGCTGACGACTCTCCCGATACAGAGTGCAGAATAGATGGCCGGGTTCCCATAGTAGTCCGGCTCCCATCCTTCCTTCAGGAGCGCCATGGCAATGCATTGGCCGCCTACCGTGACATCGGCTACCATTTGGCGATACCGTGGTTCAAAGATGTGGAGCGGGAGATAGGTTTTAGGGAAGAAGACCACATTCGGTAATGGAAACACGGGAAGCCGATCGGGAATAGGAAACGGTTCAATAACTTTGGACGAACCTCGCCCTGTCGGCCCCCGTTCATGATCAGTTTGCATGGGCCACGATAGCTGACGCTTGTGAAAATTGTCAACGCTGGTCCCAGGCTCTTGATTTTGAAGGAAATGCGAAACGCCGCTCTCAGACAGCCGATTGGTTCATGGGCGAGGCGCATGGTATAACCGAAGCGGTTGCGGTGTTCTCATCAGGGAAGGAGCTTGAATGTGGATCATGAGGGGAGGATGGGTGTGATCCAGTATTGGCGGATCGGACTGGTCGGTGCCTGGCTGGCCGCGACGGTCTCGCTCGCGCTCGCGGCAAGTACTGGATCTACCCCTTTCCAGCCGGCGATCGCCGGGTACCGGTACGCTTTTCCTAGAGACCACGGCTCACACCCGACTTATCGAACCGAATGGTGGTACTACACGGGCCATATCCACACCAAGGGAGGCCGGGCATTCGGTTTTGAATTAACGTTCTTTCGGCGAGGGATCCCGCCTGAGGATGTGACGACGCTCCCATCCAAATGGTCGGTGAAGGATCTGTATCTGGCCCATTTTGCTGTGACCGACATCACTGGAAAACGTTTTCATTTCTCGGAGAAGCTCAGTCGCGAGGGCCTTGGAAAGGCCGGTGCCGATGAGTCGAAACTCCAGGTCTGGATCGATGATTGGCGAGTCGAGGCCGCAACGGATCAGATCGGCGCGCACAGCTTGATAGCCCGTGACGACACCCATGCTCTTTCGCTCAGGCTGCAACCGGCCAAACCGTTGGTCACACATGGTGCGGCCGGCGTCAGTCGGAAGGGGAAAGACGTGGGGCAAGCCTCTCACTATTATTCGTTTACCAGACTTGAGACCAGCGGAACGCTGACGATCGACGGAGAATCCTTCGACGTCACCGGTCTCAGCTGGATGGACCATGAATTCGGGTCAGGCGACCTCGGGGCCGATCAAGTCGGCTGGGACTGGTTCAGTATTCAATTGGAAGACAATAGTGAGCTGATGTTGTATCGCATACGGTTGAAGGATGGATCGTCCGATCTGGCATCGAGCGGCACGATCGTCTTCTCTGATGGACGGAGTCGCCATTTGGACGTGAAGGACTTTGCGATCGAATCGATCGGAGCCTGGACCAGTACCGAGAGCAAAGCGATCTATCCCAACCGATGGAAGCTTACACTTCCGTCGCTCGACCTGATGCTGGATGTGGTCCCGTTACTCGCCGATCAGGAATTGCGCACCTCGCGCAGCAGTCGTGTGTCCTATTGGGAAGGGGCTGTGGCAGTGACTGGTAGCAAACAAGGCCGGCCCATAAATGGGCAAGGCTATGTCGAGCTGACCGGCTACGCCGAACGACTGAAGATGTAATGGTTGAGGCGTTCGGGCTTGGGTTCCAGCAGCGCTCAACGCGCTGAAGTATCGATTGGAACCATCTGTGGATTTGTGCCACCGGTAAAATCTCTTCGGGTCTTGCCCCAATTTTCTCCCACACACTCCTGCAATACAATTTTGTCCAATCAGGCAGGCAACTTACTCAACGGGTGAGCGCCAGCCTGGCGTACTCAATATATCCGCCAGTGCCGGTTCCTCCCGCTTGAGAAGTTTGCACAAATTTCCTCAACCATATAGATGAGGGCCAATGCCCTGGACAACCTTTTAACCACAGGAGGATGTCATGGATAAGGTCTGGTTATATGTCGGCGGGATTCTTGTCGGAACGGCGGTGTTGATCTATGCCGTGCTTACAACGGTGAGTAGTACGCATCCACCGGCCAGTGATCTCAGAGCAGCGTACGAGCAGTCGAAGTAGTGAGCCATCACCGGGCTTTCTGAACGCATGATGCCAGCGGGGTGCCTGCTCTCCGTGTTGTGCAGGACGTGTGAGTGGACCTCGAAGGGGTTGTGTGTGTAATTTCCACCCGAGAACCTGCCACGTGAGGAAGATTTCGCGTAACGCGTGGCAGGTTTCGATTATATAAAGTGGGAATCACTGTAGAATTCAAGTCGTGAAGGGCCGTTCCTCTGACGGATGTCGAAGTCTACCGGGCCGGCCTTTTAGAACCAATCCTCAAGCCTACTGGGTATTGAGTTCCCTAAATGTGGACTATTGGATCATCTAGTTGCCAACTATTTCTCCCGTTCCGTCCTGTTTTAGCCTGACGACAACTACGCCACCGCCATGCTTGCATTTATAGGTAGCAGTCAAGGTGTCCTCGCTTTGCTGTCTTGCGCAGGTTTCTTGAATGTTTGCGGTGTCGCCAGGTTGAAAACGAAACCAGACATGTACCGGGTCCTGGTCTACGCGATGCTCTTCGTAGATATTGTATGCAGTTCTCGGAACAATGTCTGGAACCCAGCCTTTCTCAATTAGCTCAGAGGACCGCAGTCCTTGGTATGTTTCAAAATGCGACTCTTGCTGTTCGGTCTTATCCAGGTACCAGACTGCTCCAGCGAGCAAAACAAGCGATATACTCAGAATGGCGAGAATACTTTGCATGTATCTACTGTCCATCTATCGTCTGAAAGAACCACAGCTCACTGGCTGCAGTCCATCGCCAGGACCACTAGAACGTCGAGTTAGTGAGTCTGGCGCTTCATTCGATAGAGAATGAGGACAGCTCCTAGGAAAATCATAGCTGCTACTGCCCAGCTAATGGTTTGGTACAGTGCGAAGGTTTCATGCAGCTTGGTATGGAAGAGCCATGCTTCATGAAGGCGGTGCATTTCTTCCGTTCGGTGTGAAAACATCTTCTTGGCGGCAGTGCCGTCTTCGGTATTTGGGAGGAGTTCTGCAATGAAGATATCGGTCTTTTCTCCCGAGGCTGGGCTTAGAGCAACCATGCCTGGAAGGAGAATTTTATGGAGTAGAAGATAGTTTTTTGCCGAGTATGTGAAGGACGCAAGGCAGAGCGCGAAGCAGCAGTGAGAAAGGATAATGGCGATCTTAATTCTTGGGAAGAGCATGAATGGCAATTCAAATCGGGTGGTGACAAGACTTGATTCATATCTTGCCAGGAATGCAGCTCTAGACAAGGACATTCTGAATTTCAATTTAACAACGTGACAACCCATCGAGACCAACGTAAGGGAGGTAGAGGGGAGATAACTTCATTGCCTTGACTCCCGTTCAACCCCTATGGTTAGGTCTTCGGCCACTATGTTGATTCTCCATCACATTCGGCTGTTTTTCTTCGGTCTTCTGCTCCTCGGGCTAGGTGCAACTGGCTGCCAGAAAGAGAGCGAATCAGTGGTGTCGATCGCGCTGCATCCGACGAATGCGAATATTCTCTACATCGCCACGAATGATGCGGTTTACAAATCGCGTGATGGGGGAGGGACCTGGGAAAAGTTCCCGAGTTTCAGCGCGCGGCGGGTGACGACGCTGGCCATCGATCCACTCCTGCCGGCGGCGATTTATGCCGGCACGATGGGGGATGCGGTCTACAAGAGTCCGGATGGAGGCCAACATTGGCTGCCGCATAATGTCGGACTGAAAGAACATGTCTCATTCATCAATCAGTTCGTGTTTCACCCAGCGATCAGTGAACAGATCTATGCGGCCACGACGGTCGGCGCTTTTTATTCAAAAGACGCGGGCCGTGAATGGGTCGAGCGGATGAACGGGATGAAGGAAGTCCATATTGTGACGTCGATCGCCATTAACCCTAAAGAGCCGGCGGTGCTCTATGGCGGGACGACCGGCGGGGTCTATCGGTCGGATGATGGGGCGATGACCTGGAAGAAAATCAATAACGGGTTGATCCCCGAGAGGGAGCTCATGGCGGCCATGGCCCTCGGGGTCAATGCCATCGAGATCGACCGGACAAATCCCGATGTCGTCTATGCCGGGACAACGAAGGGGCTCTTTCGTACAGCGACAAAGGGCGAGCAGTGGGAGCGTATCGGCCAATCCATCTCCGATCCCTTTATCAGCAGTCTAGTTATTCATCCGAAGGAAACAGCCCAGCTGTTGATCGGTGGCCCAGCGGGGGTTTGGAAAAGTTCGGATGGCGGCAAGACCTGGAAGGCCATGAACCAAGGGCTCGCGACGTTGAACATTCGTGCCCTGGCCATGGATCCCAAAAACACCCAAACCCTCTATGCCGGCACCAACGGCAGCGGCCTCTATCGTTCGACGGATGCCGGCGCGACGTGGACAGCGGTGCCGCTCACGGCCGCGCCGGGTACGGCTCAATAACCTGTCTTGGCCCCTGCGCTTCCATGCTGATAACGGCCGCTATAGGAGACCATGCGATCCGAGAGCGTCTTCCACTCGTCGGGTGTCATCAAATCTTTCATCTTGAACCGAAGGCTCAGCACCCGGGCTGAGCTCTGCGCCCGCTGAATGTTCGCCTCGTTCACGATTTTTGAAAATTCGTCCGGTGTCGCCGTATAGCTGGTATTCAAGGTGTAAAGCTGTCGGTGATAGGCCCGTTCCTGCTCACGGCTCTCTTTGAGCTCCTTGATGATCTCACCGACGTATGCATTCACACCCTTCGCCTTTTCGGGGTCCTGGACGGTCCGATTGATCAATCCCTCCATATCTTGTTGGCCCTTTTGCCAGTAGGCGTCGCTATTGCCCCCACCCATCATGCCATGGTGCTGGTGATGCGATGAGCACCCGACCAGGGCCATCATGACGAGTGCACCGAAGAAGCTGGATAGTATCCGGTTCATGCGATCCTCCCTTGCAGAGTTGTTCCGTACCCTTGTCCTACCGTATCATCTCTGAACCCAGTATGGCAGAAGCGCGACCCCCTGTGTCAGATCCGACTCAGGTGCTGAAGGAGGAATTCCGTCGGCACCTGGAGACGTTCTATGCCCGACTCAATCTGGCGCCGCCTTACGAGAGTGTGGAAAAAGCCGTTCGCACCTTAACGACCATCGTGCATGCGCTTCCCCAAGACGAACAGGTTAAGATTGTAGCCGATCCGGCGTTGCAATGGCAGCGCTTTCGAGAGGCGTTTGAGACGTCGGGGCTGGTGAAGAAACATCGGGGGATTATTGCCGGCCTAGTTCGTCATCGCACCGCCGTGAATCTGCCGGTGGAGTACGATCACCTCTTGGACTTGTTTCGCGGGTGATGGGGGAGAGCACTGCTCAGGACACGCCGGGCGGCGTCATGGCTGCGCGGAGTTCATCGTACACTTGCATGAGGCGGCTGTCCTCCAGGCGATAGGACAAGGTCACCGTCACGATTCCGAACAGCGCGACCATGCCGGCAAGTCCGACAATGCCAATGCCCAAAAACGCTCCCCCTAGCGTCGTGAACCCGCCTTCCAGGGCATATTGCGCCACAAAGGTCAGCGATCCCAACAAGACAACGGCAAACCAGATCACGGTGATGACTGCGGATGACCAGGGGATTCGCCTCACGCAGTGCGTTCTCAGCGATTGGTCATGAGGGGACAGGTGGATGAGGCCTTTCACAGGCCAAGCGGTCCGAAATTTTCGAGAGAAGAGGCGGTATTGCGGACGAATGGCGATCTGAGAGAGGTCCGGGTACCACCATGCCACTCCATGCGGCAGCATTAGGACTCCGTCAGGGCCGAAACGATCGCGGACGCCATCCAGGGTTGTGTCTGCCCACTCATCTGGGCGCGTCGCCACGCGGCAGCCGTACCGTACGGCATCCGGCGTGAGCCGGATAAAATAGACCCAATCTCCGACGAGTAGTCCGAGGAAGAGGGCACCGGCAAAAAGACCTGCAAGCAGCATGGCTGTAGCTATCACATAGGGAGGAGCGATGAATCAAGGCAGGTAAGACGGTCCTGGGTAAATGGTAAGCCAGCCAGTTTGTGCAAAAAACCTGCATCAGTTCGTGAAGAAGCATGTTGACTCACACGGAGGAGTTTGGCTACAGTACGCCGGGCAATGTTTCCGGCGGGCCTTGGACCACATGAGTTTCCCGCCTCAATGTTGATTTCCCCCGCGTCGCCATAACGGTTTCTTTCTCTGCAGGGGTGCAGAGACCGGATCGTGTGAATTTTGGGAGGCAAACATGGACCCCGAGAAGATTGAACGTGTGTACACCTCCTATGCGGGGTTTTACGATCGAGTGTTTGGAAAAGTATTTCACGAAGGCCGTGAATCGGCCATTCGAAATTTGAATGTTCAGCCGAATGAACGAATTCTCGAAGTCGGTGTCGGGACGGGATTAGCCCTTCCCATGTATCCTCGTCATTGCCGCATCGTTGGTATCGATGTGTCCGAAGGGATGTTAGCCAGGGCGAAGGAAAAGGCGGCGGCTCACAGTCTTGATCATGTCGAGCTGCACCGCATGGATGCCGGTGCCATGCAATTCAACGATGACAGCTTCGATACGGTCGTGGCGGCCTATGTCGTGACGGCAGTGCCGGACTATCGAACAGTGGTCAACGAGATGATTCGGGTCTGCCGTCCAGGTGGTCGCATTATCATGCTGAATCATTTCAGCAACGGCAACAAGGTCATTGCCGCCGTGGAAAAAGCGCTTTCTCCCATAACGAAGCACCTGGGCTGGCGTACGGACCTGTCGCTCAATACCGTCTTGGAAGGAACCTCGCTCCACATTGCTCGGAATCAACGGGTGAATCCTTTACGACTCTGGGCCTTGGTGGAATGCATCAACGGCAAGGGGCAGCAGGTGAACGGGAACGGCACCGCACACGCTCCCTCAGGCTATGCCAGAGAAAACGGAACCGCTGCCTATTCCAACGGGAACGGGCATTATTCTCCTGAACACGCGCACTGAACAGCGGGTGGTTGCTTTGTCACCGTTCACGCCGTGACCGGTGTTCCTGAACCAACCAACGCTCCCATTCTCTACCTGGGATAATCGTCGTGCCGACGAGGCAGTTGCCTGGAAAGCGTTGAGTGATCCGATCTGCCAGGACTTCAAGAATTCGGCTAAGCCTTTTGTCCTGAATGCCGAATACTCGCAGCAGCAGCCCAAACCCTTGTCCCTCCGGCGGACTATAGGCCATCGCATGGACCAGGTTGTTCTCATCCCCTGAGGAGTTGTCTGCCGGTCTCAGACTCCCTTCCCATTGCACGGCTGGATGAACCGCGATAGATCGTCCTGCATCGCACCACGTGCAGGGGAGGCCGGCCTGATTCAGCTCATCCAACAACCATTGAATCGTGGGACCGTCGGTGCTGAGACCTTGGAAGGTCCAACGGGCCAATTCTGCGGCTTGTTGTACTGTGATAACGGGCAAGGTCAGTTCTTCCAGGTGCGCCTCGTCGCAGACCACATACAGCTCGCCCTGCGGGTCAAACCAGAAGCGTAGCGTTCTCGCATTGAGTTCAGCCTGAATCACGCTGAGCGAGGAACAGTCGATCCCGTCCTGCTCAAAAACCGAGAAGTCCGTGACGCCGGTCATAGTCAGCTTGGCGACTCGAGTAAGACCACGAATCTCGTAGTGAATAGTCACGGCAATCGTGGTGCCGGCCGGGACTTCACGCACCGATTCTTCGTCGAAAAGGCGACGTTTCAAGATTTGGATCTCAGTCACATAGCCGGCGCGAAACCCGCCCGTATGGTCGATCAGCCATCGAAGGTCTTCTGCATGTTTGATGTTCCGGTTCACTGGGCAATTGTAGCCCAGGCCGGGACGTAGGGCTAGGTTGTCGGGCGTATCCAACAGGAGAGTATGGGGAAAGGAAGTCGTGGGCGTACGTTTGACCGTAACTGGCAGGATCCGTACTGGACCAGCCCGGCGTGACTACACCATGAAGCGGCAACGATGGCCTCGTCCCTTCCTTGGTTCACCATGAGGAACAACCCGTGTGGTTGGAGGTTGACCGCAACTTGCGAGAAGAGAACATCTGGTGCAAAGAGAGAAAGCGGCAGTCGCCAAGCCAAGACAGGATCCGGTGTCACGAAGGGGTACCAGGCCGTGATGATGCTTGCAGGGGAACGATAGCGGCGATAGTCTTGGATATGAAACTCCGTATTGGGAAGGCCCTTGATGTAGCCCTGTGCGTAGTCGTGACGACTATAGCCGTTGACATACATACGATGGCCTTCGACCTCGACGCCGATGAGCTTCGTTGGGCGAAAGAAGGTGTGGAAGACGGGGGCGTACCAAAAGTTACTCGACCCGATATCCTGTACGGTCCCACCGGTTGAATGGGGTAGCTTCAGCGCCGACCACCCTTGGTCGAGCAGATCAAGGTACTCATACTGTCGTAGGGCCGTCCCCTGGGTTGCGTATTGTTCAAATCGTACGCGGAATCGGCGTTGGAGCGAGGCAATCCGCTCATGCTGGACGCCGCTCAAATCTTGTAGTTCCTGCGCAGGCCGTTCCTCATAGAGTCCGCGTGACCAGGCTAATCGTTCACCAAGGTGATACCAGAAGGCGTGATAGCGAGAGCGGACTCTCTGCTGAAACGAGCAGCGCGGAAGGGTATTCGTTCCCTGGTGAGCCAGGGAATCATCAAGCATGGGGCGGTCGATGTCTGTTGCAGGCAATGCCATGACATATACTTGTCGGTCAATCGAGTTCAGGGCTAAAGGTGGAAATAGAGCGTGTCGGTTGCTCAATCAACAGCCCTGCAAGGTGCTGCTCGTAAGGTCTGAGTCATTTGCAGAGAACTAACAAATGGAATGGTCGGGTACTCGATCACCAAGGCAGGAACTGAGTCGATGAGCGTGGTGTAGATTAGTGGGTCTATTTAAGATTTCTCCGATATTGCCGCCGGAGACTGGCTCAACCCAATTACCAACCCATCCATTTGATCCGGAGAGAGGGTGACTCTCTTTTCCTCTATGAACGCCGCTGATTGTTTTTCACGAAGCTGCTGGGCGATCGATGGGAGGTCGGCACAGGCAAACTCGATCCCGAGGAGTCGGTTTCCCGCACCAGGATGAAATCGAAGCAGTGGGCCCGTACTAAATGAATGGACCGAGTCTGCGTTCAAGTCCGGCCGATCCAGCAGTCGTTTCCAGCCGGCGATATTGGTCGACACTTCAAGATCGATCCCTGCCACCCCGGTGATTCCATAGGGTCCATTCTGCTTGGCCTTCCGCCAGGTGGCCTTGACCTCTGCGAGCCGTTCCTGATGAGGATTGCTGTGGTTATCGCACATGAAAACCAGGGAACTCCCCAAGAGCAATGAAAATGTCTTGGAGCCGGCATCAGTCCCAGCCATCCAGGTTCGGAGGTTCGATAGTGCTCGGCCAATTCGAGTATTTCCTCCACCCGGCTGACCGAGCCAAAACGCGGCGTTCGGCTGCCCATCCAAAAGGTTGCGCAGGAAGGTGAGGGTGGGCTGCATCACTAGCGGTGATTCGTAGGTGAGTGTCAAGGACGGTGCGTGCAGCACCTTTCGAGACCTTAACCCTTCAACCATTTCCCAGGTTGGCTGCCATGGTGCGAAGCCGAGTCCATAGAGCCATGTTCCGGGAAGTCCAAACCCGGCGAACCGACCGATTTCGATTGTCATGTTGCCTGCGTAGAGTCCCCCAGAAACAAGCAAACCGCAGTCGGTGAGCGGCCAGGCGATCGGCAAGCCGAACTCATGACGAAAGCGAGCAAAAACCCGTTCCACATCCTGTGTCTGGATGAGGATGCGATCGATCCCACGAATCAGCGAGTCCGTTGGATTCTGTGTAGCCATATGGGCGGGCTACTCTACGGGAGAAGGAGTAGAAAAGGGAAGCCATACTGAGGGGGTGGGGCGTTCTGACAGGCAACGAATATGGGGATCTTCTCGTCACTTCAAGAAAGGTGGACTCGATATGAATCTTCTCTATCCCCAAGAAGGTCGTGCTGACGAAGCCCGTATGCAAACTCCTCACCATCTTGCATGCACTGCTCCAAGCGGAGCTCTGTGTCGGGTCGTGACAGCTAAACCTGCTTGATTTCTGAGATAGTTACTGCCCCTCCACTGTTTTCGTGCGGACATTTGCCTTGACGCTGAGATCCGCATCAGACTACACCAGTCGAAATAGGTTCTCGGGCAACCTCAAGGAGGAGGCGATTGTGGCGATCATTAACGGAACAGGTGGAAATGATGTGCTCAGGGGTACAAGTCTTGGTGACACCATTTATGGGTTAACGGGGGCCGACACCTTATACGGTGAAGCAGGGTCCGACTGGCTGGACGGCGGCGCTGGCAACGATACTTTGTATGGTGGGACCGAGAGTGATTGGTTGCTCGGTAGGGACGGAAATGACCGTCTGGACGGTGGCTCCGGGAACAACTATCTGTATGGTGGGGCTGGGGACGATACCCTGCTCAGTGGGGCCGGGGACGACTGGCTGCAAGGTGATGATGGGAATGACCACCTGACCGCTGGGAGCGGGAATGATTACATGAATAGTGGTGTTGGGAACGATCGCATGGACGGCGGATCTGGGGTTGACCTTCTGTATGGTGGAATTGGAGATGATACTCTCTATGGTGGGGCAGGGAACGATACCTTGCACGGTGAGGCCGGGAACAATACGCTCTACGGCGGCGACGGCGATGACTCAGTTGTTGGGGCTGATGGCCTTGAGCGGCTTATCGGAGGTAACGGCAACGATTACATGGTCGCTTGGGGAGGGAACGATATTCTGGACGGTGGGAGCGGGAACGACGGGCTGCTTGGCGGCTACGGCAACGACCGCATGTACGGTGGGGCGGGGAACGATACCTTTTTCGGTGATCCCGGGGACGATATCATGGACGGTGGGACTGGGAGCGACTGGTTCTCCGCGAGCGACGGCAACGATACCATCGTTTACAATTCAGTCAACGATAGCTCAGCTGGTTTGGGTGTAGACTTCATCGCTGTTTTTAATGGAGCAGGTGCCGGTATTGGAGACCGGATCGATCTGACCATGATTGATGCTAATGGCCTTGTTGCCGGCAACCAAGCCTTCATCTGGGGCGGCCCTTTTACGGCAGGACATCTTCGGTACCAGTATGTCGCTGGAGAACATGCCGGACACCTGAGGGGCAACATCGATGGGGATGCGGATGCGGAGATCGACATTCAGGTTGAACTAGCTGGCGTCCCATCGTCACTTTTTGTCGGCGGGGCGGGTAGCGATATCCTGTTGTAAGACCTACGACTCCGCGCCGGGCGTCCCAGTCCGGGGTCGTCTGGCTTCAGGTGATTGTGAATAGAAATAGGGCCAGAGTGAGATGTCCCGAAAAACAGACATGTGAATGATGCACTATTCTGCTGCCGCTCGAACTCTTCGGGACTTCGATAGCCCAGCGCTTGGCGTAACAGCCGACGTATTACCTGATAGAGTTGACCCTATTCCGAAGCAAGCTGGTGGACTACTGTCTCTCTCCTGTTGACCGTCTTCGCAACTGGTTGATGCTGAGTCTTCCGTGATCCTTCTTCCGCTGAGCCCCGTGCCGGATCTTGACGTGAGTCAGGTGGCTGTGCCACTAAAGGGCTTATGCGCGCGGTGTGTCTCCAACATGTTCCCTTCGAGGGACCAGGCGCTTTTGCAAAGGCTCTCGCTACTCGGGGGGTGAGTCTCGAATCCTACCTTGTTCCGAAAGAGGGTTTGCCGAGGGACGTGGGGGATTTGCTGATCGTCATGGGTGGGCCGATGTCGGTCAATGATCCTGATCCATGGATTGTGGAAGAGACCATCTTCATCAGATCTGCGCTCCAAGCGAATAAGCCGGTGATTGGTGTGTGTCTCGGGAGTCAATTCATGGCCAAAGCACTTGGCGCCACGGTGCGATCTGGCAAAGCGCTCGAAATCGGCATGACTCCAGTTCGGCTCACTGATACGGGAAACGCAGATCCTGTGTTTGGGGCATGCCCTGATACATTCGATGTCTTCGAATGGCATGGAGAGATCTTTGATTTGCCGAACGATTGCGTGCCATTGGTCGGTTCAGACATCGCTCCCTTGCAGGCGTTTCGCTATGGCAATTGGGCCTATGGTCTCCTCTTTCATTTGGAGATGGAGTCGAGCGGGATCGATTCTCTGTGCCGTGAGTGTGCGGCGGATGTGACGAAAGCGGGTCTCACCGCACAACAGGTCAAGACCACTGCCTTGCCACAGCTTCCGCAACTCCATCACCTGGCTGATCGGTTGATCGGCCATCTGCTGACTCGTACACGTTGATTGCGGCTGCGGCTCTGAAGTACTCTACACACCCCTACAGTGCGTTGTCAGTAATCAGGCTTTCAGCCTTCAGATCTGAGACAGTTGCTGTGGGCTGATCGCTATTCATGAAAGGAGCTTGATTGACCATGGGTGGTTTTCCGATCGAAGTCGCAACACGGATCAAGACATTACCGCCGTATTTATTCGCGGCCATCGATAAGATGAAGCAAGAGGCGATTGCCCGCGGGGTGAATATCATCAATCTCGGGATCGGTGATCCCGATTTGCCGACACCGATGCCGATCATCGAGAGTTTGGCGAAGGCCGCCAAGGATCCCAAGCACCATCAATATCCTTCGTATGAAGGCATGCTCTCGTTCAGAAAAGCGGTGGCCGATTGGTATAAGCGCCGCTTCAACGTCACGTTGGATCCCACCAATGAAGTCCTGACCCTGATCGGTTCGAAGGAAGGCATCGGTCACATTCATCTGGCCTTTGTCGATCCGGGCGATATCGTGCTGGTACCCAGCCCAGGGTATCCGGTCTATCCGGTCGGGACGAGCTTTTGCGGCGGCCAGTCGCACATCATGCCGCTGACCAAGGCCAACGGCTTCCTCCCTGATCTCACGGCAATCCCAAAAGACGTGGCGAAGAAGGCCAAGCTGATGTGGCTGAACTCGCCGAATAATCCAACCTCCGTCATCATGACAAAGGACTATTTCAAACGGGTGGTGGACTTTGCGCAGGAGCATCAGGTGATTGTGTGTCACGATGCGGCCTACTCGGAAATCTACTACGACGGCAAGCGCCCGGCGAGTTTTATGGAAGTGGAGGGCGCCAAGGACGTCGGCGTCGAGTTCCACTCTCTCTCGAAGACGTATAACATGACCGGCTGGCGCATCGGGTTTGTCGTTGGCAACAAGGATGTCCTGGCAGGCCTCGGCAAGGTGAAGAGCAACCTCGACTCAGGCTGTTTTGAGGCGGTTCAAGAGGCCGGTATTACAGCTCTGGGCTTGGATGATTCTGTCACCGACAGCATCCGAAGAATCTACCAGGAGCGCCGCGATACGCTCATTCCGGGGCTGAAGCAGCTGGGATTGGAGGTGGATGCGCCACCAGCCGCCTTCTACATCTGGGTGACGGTGCCGAAGGGGTACACCTCCACGTCCTTTACCGCTCATCTGCTCGAAAAGGCCGGAATCGTGACGACGCCGGGCAACGGCTTCGGTGCACCGGGTGAAGGCTATATCCGCATGACGGTCTGCACGACCAAAGAGCGGTTAACGGAAGCGGTCGAGCGGATCAAGAAGGTGGGATTCTGAACGGTAAACAGTGAAAGGTAAGGAGTGAACTGTGAGAGGGCAGAAATCTCGTGATCACTTTTCATCTTTCACTTCTCACTTGTAACGGGCTGTCATGGAGACTGTCTTCATCGGATTCGGGTCGAACGTCGGCGATCGGGTGGATTATTGCGATCGGGCCGTGACACTGCTCAGTCTTCTTCCACATTCACGACTTGCCGGTGTCTCTCTGCTGTATGAAACAGAGCCGGTTCGGGACCGGACGGATCCGGGGGAGGGCTGGTTTCTGAATGGGGTGGTGCAGCTGGAAACGGACATGAAGCCGCGCAGTCTTCTCACGACTCTTCAGGAGATCGAACGCGCTCTCGGAAGGGATGATGACGACCGGTCTGGTCCACGCACGATCGACCTCGACATCCTCTTCTACGGGGATCATGTGATGAAAGAGCCGGGGCTGACCATTCCCCATCCCCGCCTTCATCAACGCCGATTTGTCCTCATGCCGATGAATGAACTGGATCCGCTGTGGATTCATCCGATGCTCAAGCAATCAGTGGCACAGCTATTGACGGAAGTCTCGGATGAGTCACAGGTGCGTCTCCTGTTTCCTCAGCCGTCCACGAGATACGGCTCACGCCCGACCTGTCACGTCCCACCAGGCTCATGAAGATCATTCGCTCACCCGCAGCCATGACAGCCTGGAGCGAGGGACTGAGGCGTGAAGGCGTCACGATCGGGTTTGTCCCGACGATGGGTGCGCTGCATGAGGGGCATCGATCGCTGATTCGTGAAGCACGATTACTGTGCGATGCGCTGGTGGTGAGCATCTTCGTGAACCCGACCCAATTTGGCCCGCAGGAGGATTTGGCCAAGTATCCCCGTCCCATTTCACACGACCGAGTGATCTGTCGACAGGAAGGCGTCGATGTCTGCTTTGAGCCGACCGCGGAGGCCATGTACCCGGCGGGATTTCAAACAACGGTGACTGTTCCTGCGGTTGCGCGTCGATGGGAAGGTGAAGCCCGCCCACATCATTTTGCCGGGGTTGCGACCGTGGTGACCAAACTGTTTGGAATGGTCCGTCCACATCGCGCACTGTTTGGGCAGAAGGACTTTCAGCAATCCGTATTGGTTCAGCAGCTGGTGAAGGATCTGAATCTCGGTGTTGATATTGTGGTCCGTCCGACTGTTCGTGAGCGGGACGGGCTGGCCATGAGTTCGCGCAACATCTATCTCTCACCGGATGAACGAGCTCGCGCGGTGACGCTGTACAAGAGCCTGCAAGCCGGTGCTGAGGTGATCAAGGTAGGGGATACGGATGCAAAGGCCGTCCGCTCGGTGATGGATCAGGTTGTCACCCGAGAGTCGACCATCACGACCGACTATCTCGCCGTGTGTGACCCGCGCACGCTCGAGCCTGTATCTTTTGTGACCTCACGAGTGGTGCTGCTTGGTGCAATACGACTTGGTTCCGTTCGTTTGATCGATAACCTCCTGGTCAATGCTCCTCGCCGAGCTTCTTAGGCGATACATCACGTAGAAATTGATCGGTCTCCATCTGTGCTGAAAAGATCAGGGCGATGAGGGTTCCTGATGGACTCTTATTGGTTGATCGGACCGCCTGAAAAGTCTCTTCCTACTGGGAATCGCTGTTATGTGAAGAGATTTTGATGAAGGCTTTGTCCTACAAACAGGCTGAGGATCACCTGGCTGAGGCGGTTCTTGTCGTCCGTGACCATTTCCAGGAATCGAATGCCCATTGATTCCGGCCGGGATGAGCAGACCATGGCTGTTCCGATCTTGATCGGCTCTTCGTCGGAGGCAGGCTTGATGACGAGCTCAATAAACGTCCCTTGCGGGAGGTTCGTCGTGGTTTCAAGGGTGCAGCCACCCATGGATATATCCGTCACGCGATTGTCCATCCGGACCGCATTGTCCGCAAGGAGATTGGCACGAAGGGACACCGGTAGACGTTCATATTCACGACGATCGGTGGGGGGGGCAGCAACGGGAACCTGACTGCTGAAGACGCGAAAGCGTGTCGTGCATAGTTGGCACCGGAAGGGAAAGAATTTAAAGCGAGTGAGGACCTGCCCTATGGCGCCTTCGTCGTGGATGACTCGCACGAAGGGTGTTCCGCAACTCGGACAGTGTAGATCGTTCATGAACTCCGAGGAGCACCGGCGGCAGCTTCATGATCACATGGCTGCGTTGCCAAGGCGTGCCCCTGCTGTGCCTCCAGAATTGACACGATATCAGCGGGTGAGTAGGTGGGGGGCTTTACCCATTTCCCATCCGCCCGTTTGTACCCGCCGACTTTACTCATATTCGACCGATGGACTTCCTGGAAAATCGGCTCCATATCAATTCCGTACGAAACCGCGGTGCCGTAGGTCACGTAGAGCAGGTCCGCCATTTCCTTCGCAATAGCCGTCAGGTCTCCCGTCGCCAGGGCTTCTTTCAATTCGTCGAACTCTTCCTGAATCAGTCGGACTCGAAGGCGTTTCGTGTCCTCATTCACGTCCGTTGGAGCGGTCTGTACCAAAATCTCAAACTTGCTGTGAAATGCTTCCACCATGGTCTGTTCGCTGGTCATGCTGCTCCTTCATTCAAGCTCGAACGGTAAGGTTTTCCGCGGTACCACCTCCGTCGGTTCAAGGACCGGGATCTCGCGGTCGGAGGAGACACCCAATTCTTTGAATCGGCGTGCCGCCGGGAGAATACGCGTTTCCAAGGAACCGATGGCGCGATTGTATGCTGAGACGCTTTTCCCGAGTGATTGGCCGACATCGTTCATATGTCCGGCTAACACCGCCATTCGTTCGTACAACTCTTTCCCGAGGCGACCTGCTTCTTCAGCATGGGCGGTCATTCGTTCCTGGCGCCAACCGTACGCCACCGCACGGAGTAAGGCTATGAGCGTTGAGGGGGTGGCTAAGACGATCCCATTGGCAAAGCCTTCTTCAATAAGTCTAGGGTTCTGATCCAGCGCGGCACCGAGAAATTGCTCGCCGGGCAGGAAGAGCACGACGAATTCTGGCGCCCGGTCGAATTGTGTCCAATAGGCTTTCAGCGACAATTCATCCATGCGACTCTTGACCTGCGCGGCATGGCGACGTAAAGCGTCGGCCTGTTGTGCCTCATTCTGCGCCTCATGGGCATCAAGATAGGCGGAAAGAACGGTTTTTGCGTCGACGACGATTTGCCGTCCTCCGGGAAGCTGGACCACCATATCCGGACGGAGGCGTCCTTCGTCCCCGATAACGGAGAGTTGCTCCACAAAATCGCAGTGATCGACCATGCCGGCCAGTTCGGCCACGCGTTTCAAGGTGAGCTCGCCCCATTGGCCTCGTACTGCCGGAGCCCGCAAGGCCTTGACCAAGTTGCCTGTCTCTTGTTGCAACCGTTGCTGGGAATCGGCCAATGATTTCAGGTGTTGATCCAATCCGCCGTAGGCGGACTGACGAGACTGTTCCAGCAGTCGCAATTCTTCATTATAGCGGTGAAGAGAATCGTGAAGGGGCCGAACCAATGCATCGATGGCCTGCTGTCGTTGAGCGAGGTCGCCATCTGCTTTGATATGCAGGCTTTCGAACGACACGGTAGCGAGTTTCAAGAACGCTTCGTTGTTTTGCTTCAATGCTTCGCCGGACAGGGCTTGGAACGATCCGATGAGTTCATGGCGTGTATGATCGAGCAAGGCTTTCTGCTCCACGAGCTGCCGTGCTGCGTCTTCCATTCTGGTTTCGGCCGCGACCCTGGCTTGTTGAACTTCTGCCAATTCTTGACGGAGAGAGGCCATCACGGTTCGTTCTTGTTCCACTTGTTTTCGTAGCTCGTCCGCGGTTGCTTCGGCTCGTTGCGCGTGAGGTCGTAAACGACTCGTGACCCACAACCCTACCAACACACCGCCCAGGAACAGTCCGGTTACGAACCCCACCAGACTACTAGGAGCCATGCCCATGAGAAATTGATCCATGTCGGATGCACCACTATCAATAATACGTATCCGCTACATATAGCGTGACGAATTAATAATTCTGGGAAGGTTACGCAAGGTATTGAAAAAGGTCAAGGAGCAGACGGATCGGGATCAATTAGCCCTAGCCGTTCTTCAACGATGGAGATGGCTCGATACGAATGGTCCCGGATCCGGCATCGATGGTGACCGGCAGCCCATCAGATAGTCGTGTCATAGCCGCTTCCACATTCGCGATAGTCGGTAGTCCGTATTCTCGCGCAATGATGGCTCCATGAGAAAGGGTGCCGCCCATTTCTGCAATCAACCCTCCTGCAAGACCGAAGAGAGGAGCCAAGCCTGGGTCGATGACTGGTACCACCAAAATTTCTCCGGACCTCACCTTGCTCCAGTCTGCTGCCGATCTGATGCGACGAACCGGACCAGTCACGGTTCCAATGCTGATTGGCATGCCGGATAACACGCAGTTCCCGTCGAAGTGTTCTCGTGGCATGGCCTGCTGGTTGACAGCCGGCCAGTCGTAGATGGTGTCGGGTACTTGGATCATGGCCTGATGTTCTCGGTCAGTTCTCCGGGCAGCGATGACAGCTGTCCAGTCTTGTGTGGAACCTGTTACCAGGTCGGTCTGATCGGCGGTGGTTAAGAAAAAAATGTCGTCGGCTTGCTGAAGCAATCCTCGCTCGACAAGACGTTCTCCGAGCCGGATCAGGAGGGTTCGAACGGCTGCCGAGTAGTACATCAGATAGTGCCGGTTTGCTTCTCGCAGCGAAAAAAATCGGCACAACCGGCGATAACACCAGAGAAAGATGGCCCATCGGTCCAACCGCCAGCCCAACCGTCGCTTGATCTCGGCCAGCGCCGAAGATTGTCTGTTGGCCTGACGCAATCGAACAGTATCCTGCGGCTGGGTATTGGAGATCACTTGGGCGCGTAGAATCGAAAGAATTGCCGTGGGGTTATCGGCGAGACGTGGCGACATCACATCTGATTCGCCGACTGCGCGATGGCCATAATCTTCGAGATACTTGTCGAAGATGCGCAGAAACTCTGTGCCGGCGAGAGTGGTTCGGAATGTCGTCGGATTCCACGACACCGATGTGAGAACGGTACGGGCAGGCACCTCCCCTTTAGCGATGTCGGTGAGCTCAGCCAGCCGCAGAATTTGTTGTGCACTAATGACGGTCCCTTGTCCTTGAAGCGCGGCATTGAGTAGCACTCGCCAGTCAGGACCTAACCAGCCAGGCAGCAGCTTGCTGAAAATCTGAAGACACTGTCCGACTCCCCCGGCAATACCGAACGTGATTTCACGGCTCTCCAGCCATGGGCCGAGCTTATCGAGTTCCGACAGGAGTTTCTCGGGTGATAAGTTCAGCACAGACTCGCGTCGATAGGTAACAGCCAGCTCCTTCATGTCGGCAAAGGCACGTGGCCCCATTCGTTCGACCCGACGCATTTCCTTCAGCATCGACCAGGCGGCACGAAGAGACGTCAGCCCACCAAGTCGTTGGACCTGTGGCGGCGCTTGCAGCGGTTCCCCGCCCATCTGTTCTGCATTGAGCGAGGGGTCGCCACCGAGCTGGGCGACCAACACATGAAAGAGGGTGACGTTCAAGTAAGGACGTCCCTGCAGGATACGGACCGACGTGAGTCCATCGGGGATTCGGCAGCCGAGTCGGCGATAATGGGCCAGAATGTAGCGGTCCATAAAAAGCTCAAGGAATGAAAGACTCAATAGGCTGGGAAGCTCGGGGAGCGTTTCCTTAAAGTTTGTTCGTGACCACTCGCAGTCGTCGTTTGTGAGATCAGCAGATGGTTGGATGCTGGTGATGGGGCGAGCCTGTAGGATCCACAGCTGATTTGTGTCAAAGGCCCATTCGATATCGACGGGCTGTTCGAAGGCACGTTCGATATCCTTTGCTGTGTGAGCGAGCGACAAGAGCTGTCGATCGGTGAGTGAGGATCGGCTTTGCGCATCTCCTTCGATCGAAGCTCGGTGCAGGCCGGCATCTGAGACAAGCAAGCAGCTAGCCTTCTGCGCTAGGAGGCAGGTGCGGATCCGGACGGGTTTTTCCTCTTCTGCTGGTATCTCAACCACATATTGGTCTGGAGTAACAGTCCCGTCGACTAACGGAACGGCGAGTCCGGGGACGGCATTAATCATGACCTGCGAGCATTGCCTTGTGACAGGGTGAATGGAGTACGCCACGCCTGCCGCCTGCGCATCGATCAGGGGTTGAATGACAACAGCCATTCTTGGGGTTCCCCCTGGGCTTTGTCGGGTGAGGTAGCTGACAACCCGTACTTCCCAGGGTGACGCCCAGAGATCTTTGATTGCGCCCTCAACTTCGGTAAGCGTGAGGCCGAGGTGCGTGCGATAGAGGCCGGCAGAAGTCGCATGAGCGGTGTCCTCATCGGTGGCCGAAGAGCGGACAGCCCAGCGTGTTTCAGGAGGTAGCCCCAGCGTCTGTAGTGCGATCAGGCAGTCTGCAGTGAGTCGAGAAATCTCGAGTTGGTTAATTCGAGCACGACAGTCGGCCAATGCCGAAACTTGATCGGATTCCGACAATCCACTGATCCGGTTCCACTCCTCTTGGTCTCGGAAGCCTGACCCATGCAAGTGTTGAGTATAGGCCTCGGTTGTGACGCAGAGCCCCTGTGGTACAGGGAATTCAGCTTCAATCAACCGATGGAGGCCGAGAGCCTTTCCGCCCACGAGACTCAGATCAGTACATTGCGAGAGTGGGAGGATGAAGGGAGGCACCATACCTCCGCATCATATCTAGAGCTGGAGGAAGAGGTAAAGGTCGTTAACGTTGGTGCCTGTCGGGCCGGTGTGAATATGGCATCCGAGCTTCTTTAATGCTGGGTAGGTATTGTGCCGGTTTAATGCAGTGCGGAGGTCAACCTTAAGCCGTTTCGCCCGGGAGACGGTTTTTCCACTCACAAAAGCTCCGGCTGCATCGGTTGGTCCGTCGGTACCGTCGCTGCCTAGCGCGACAACCCATGCATTGGAGAGACAGGAGATTTCCAATGCGGCTGCCGTCGCAAATTCCTGGGCACGTCCCCCCTTCCCACGGCCTGTGACCGTCACCGTGGGTTCCCCCCCTGCCACCACGCAGTAGGGGCGTCTTACGCGACCACGCCCGGTTCTGACCGTGTTACTCAGTTTAACGAACTGCTTGGCTGCGACCAGCGCTTCTCCTGTAATGGGGGAAGCTACAAGTTCGGTGAAGAGGCCTGCTTGCTGTGCTGTACGTGCCACGGCTTCGAGCATGATGGTATTACTGCCGATTATATGGTGGTGCACTGATCGTCTACGAGACGAACCAGGCTTCAAGGTTTCAGGCACCTCTCTTTTCTGGCCCCTCTCCAAGTAACGACGGACCGCCGGCGGAACGGCAGCCCAGATTCTGTAATGTTGCAGTACAGCGATAGCGTCAGCAAATGTGGAAGGATCAGCAGCTGTGGGTCCAGAACCGATTGAGCCAAGATCATCGCCGATGACATCAGAAAGGACGAGGGTGATGATCTTCGCACGAGTGGAAGCGGCAAGTCTGCCGCCCTTAATCAACGAGAGATGTTTTCGGACAATATTGATTTCATTGATCGTGGCGCCACACCGAAGCAGAAGTTGCGTCGTGCGTTGTTTATCGGCCAGGGTTACTCCTAAGACGGGAGCTGGTAGCAGACTTGAGGCACCTCCGGACAAGAGAACGATCAGAAGATCGCTGGGTGACAGACTCTGTGTTAGGCGTAATAGACGTTGCGTTGCTCTAAGTCCCGCACGATTCGGAATTGGATGGCCGGCCTCAAGAACGGTCGTCCGTTTTGTGGCAAGTGAATGCCCGGTTTTGACAATCACAAGTCCATCGTCCAGTCTTTCTCCGAGCACAACCTCTACTGCCTGTGCCATCCTCGCTGATGCTTTACCTGCCCCCGCGACCACCACTCTTTCGGTGTGCGACAGGTCAAACGTTCGCCGCCCTACGCGTAGGGAAGCTCCTTTGAGGGAGACGGTCTTGAGCAGGGCCTGATAGGGATCAGCGGCCTCTAGTCCTGCCGTAAGAAGTCTGTGGAGGAGTGGTCGTACTGGCGAGGAAGGAAGGCGAAGCAACATGGAGATAAACGCTAGGGGGTAGCGTCCTGCTTGAAACATCGATTGGGACAGGTCTGGCGAGGAACTCGTATCTGATAGGATCCTCGAGGGAGCACATCCTTCTTAAATTCTGGGTTCAGCATTTTTAGCTCGAGTAGGTATGTACCGAACTCTTCCGCGACGGACGTCAGTGCTCGTTGAGACTCCTTCACATTTACGATGATGGTCTCTGTCTCCAATGGCATATAGAGATCTTTCTTGGTCAGTCCAAGATACTTTTCGGGTTGGGAGTAGATTTCCTTTGCGGCGATAATACGAGGGACGTATCGCATCGTCTCACGAGGGCCGTGCATCTTCCAATAGTCGGTGATCTTTTGGTCTTTGAGCAGCTTACGAATGCGTTCTTCACCCGCATTGTAAGAGGCCATTGCCAGGAACCAATCGTTGTCCTGAAAGTCTTTGAGATACTTGAGGTACTTCACTGCCGCCTCGGTCGACATTTCAAGATTGCGGCGTTCATCTCGAACGGCGTCACTCTTGAGTCGGTACCGGCGCCCAGTAGACGGAATGAATTGCCAGGGGCCTGAAGCCTTTGCTTTGGAGTATGCAGCAGAAATGCACTTGCTCTCAACCAGCAGCATATACTTGAGATCATCCGGCAATCCGGCATCTGCCAACTGCTTTTCGGCCGGCGGGAAGCATCGGCCGGTACGTTTGGCGAGAATGATACTCTCACCTTGATCCTCTAAAAACTGATAGAACTCATATTCGATCCGTTCTCTTACTTGCCAGTTATCTAGAGGGACCGAAACTCCGGCAAAGGTAATCTTGTCCGGTAGCTTGAAGGAGCTCAGAAAGAATCGTTCTCCCTCCCGCTTAATTTCCGGCAGAATGACGAGACGGTCTTCCGGTTCAGCTTGACTATCCAATAAATCGGTGGCAGGTAGGTCCTTCTCGCTTTCTATTTTTTGTCCGTTCATTCCCCCAGGATCTGTCGTGGCGAACGATAGGACAGATAGGGAAGTGAGGGGGAATATCACTCCGATCGTCAAAAACAAGGGCCGTACCCAATAGGTCATCATTCACAGACTCCTCTAATTCATAACGAGGTCAAATTGCAAATTAATAAGCAGTGAAGCTATCAGTATCCCGAATTGCCAGCAAGCAGAATGGACTTCTCATTCATGTTACACTGCAAGCCTTTATGCGAACTCTGACAGTTCTGAATAAGACTATCACCGATTGCACTGCCTGTCCTC
This sequence comes from Nitrospira sp. CMX1, assembly GCF_054902215.1. NCBI lineage: Bacteria > Pseudomonadati > Nitrospirota > Nitrospiria > Nitrospirales > Nitrospiraceae > Nitrospira > Nitrospira sp. CMX1. Next base: position 64,872 of record NZ_JBUBKD010000062.1, read on the forward strand.
GCTTAGTCGTGTATCGACAGGCGATTGCACGGGAGAAACGGAAACAATACCGGGATTGGGTCTACTGGGGCCGTCCAGTGCCGGGATTTGGAGACGACCACGCGCGCCTCTATGTTCTGGGCCTGGCGCCTGCGGCACATGGCGGAAATAGGACGGGACGTGTTTTTACCGGTGATCGGAGCGGAGATTGGTTGTATGAGGCGTTGTATCGCTATGGGTTCGCTAATCAAGCCGAATCGCAGTCCAGAGGAGATGGGCTCACTCTGCGCGACTGCTATATCGGGGCAACTGTACGGTGTGCGCCACCTGGAAATAAGCCCACACCAGATGAGTTCGAGTGCTGTCGTCAGTACTTGCATGCCGAAGTTCGTTTACTGAAGAAACATCGCGTCGTAATTGCGTTGGGAAAAATTGCATTCGATCACTATCTCAAGACCTGTCGCTCTCAGGGCCGCATGATTCCAGCCCCCGCTCCCAAGTTTGGACATGGAAGCACCTACCGGTTTCCCTGGGGGGTGACCCTGCTAGGTTCCTATCACCCCAGCCAGCAAAATACGTTTACGGGAAAATTGACCAGGCCGATGTTCCACGCAGTCTTTCAGAGGGCCAGGAAAGAAATCGACGGGCTCTGAAGTTGGTGTAACCCGTCAGGCTTGGCACCGCCCCTTACATCCATTTGGTTTTGTGTATCGCCCGTGCACTCTCCACTATTGTTGTCCCTTGGTTTTCCAATCGTCGAGGAATTTCTTGAGGCCGGCATCCGTGAGCGGGTGTTTAAAGAGGGCTTGGAATACACTGTAGGGCATCGTGCAGATGTGTCCTCCTGCCAAGGCTGCCTCCACGACGTGCTGTGGATGGCGGACGCTAGCCACGAGTACCAGCGTCTTGTAATCATAGTTCTTATAAATCGTCAGGATTTGCCGGATAAGCTCCATGCCGTTTGAGCTGATGTCGTCGAGTCGTCCGATGAAGGGTGACACGCACCAAGCGCCGGCTTTGGCCGCCAACATGGCCTGGGTTGGAGAAAAGCAGAGCGTGACGTTCACTTTGATGCCTTCGGCGGCTAACCGTTTTGTGGCTTTCAAACCCTCAGGAATTAAAGGGCACTTCACCACAATATTTTGATGAATTTTGGCCAACTCTTTGCCTTCCTTGACCATGGCGTCTGCTTCTACGCTCACGACTTCGGCGCTGATCGGTCCATCAACGATCTTACAAACCTCTTGCAGCATTTCACGAAAACTTCGGCCTTCCTTCACGACCAAGGACGGATTGGTTGTTACTCCGTCGAGCAGTCCAAAGCTGGCGGCTTCTTGAATTTCTTTCACGTTGGCAGTATCGAGGTAGATTTTCATGATTGTCCCTTTCGTCACGAGAAAACCGTGGACGGATATCAATTCTACTTACTTATCGGTCATTTTATGAGGAACTCAATCGCAGTGCAACTTAATCAGTTCAAAAGTTTGACAGAAGTTCTGCTGAACGTTAGAATTTTTTTCAATTCTTTTTCACCCCATCACGTACCGGAGAAACTGTGATACGACGATTAGCCTATCTGTTGTGTGCTTGTAGCTTCGTCACTGCCTGTGGGGGGAGCAATCCTTACCTGGAGGCGTCGCTTAAGCCGGCTGAGCTTCAAGGAAAGGATAAGGCCTGGTTCGAGAAAAACTGGGGGGCTCCGGCCGGGAAAGCGACTCGGTTTTTTGGGGGGGAAAATTGGACCTACTACAGTATTGCTGGAGGAAAATCAGGCCCGCTGTTTTTCAACTTTAAACCCAATGAATGTCAAATTACACTCAAGTTTGACAAAGATGAAAAGCTCTCTGACTACAGCTATTCGTCAGGTTGCTAAGCTGAACTCAACTGTAGATACCCTCACCGAATCTACGTATCGAGTTGCTTTGTCCCGCATTCAACTTGATGCCTAGGTAGGGTGCTCATTCCGAAACTTCCCCGCGCACTCTTTGCTGCAGAAACAATATTCACGCCCTCCGATCAATTCAATTAGGGCTATTCGTCTCGGGACGAATATGTGGCAGACCGGGTCCTGGATCATCTGGTCTTGTTCATCATCTGGTCTAGGCGAGGACGAATTCTGGCGACCAGTCTGAAGTGGAGTTTTGGAGCCACGGAACATTTGCCTGAGCAGATAGTAGAGAATGGTGAGGAGCAAACTGAGAAGGATTAGCCTATACATAGTGGTCAGCTAGTCACTGATCCACAATCTTATGAGGCCAATCGTTACCTGTCAAGATGATCACTGTCCAACGATTGTGTACTACAATTCGTGTTCTCAGTTCATACGGCCTATTTCTGAATAGGTCTTATCGGGGCCATTGCTTGTCGGCATCCAGTACTTCAGGAGGACTAGTTTTCCCTATCTCATGATGCTAAAGTGCGCACCCATGAAGACTTGTGATAAATGTCATGGGGCGATGCTTCCAGAACGGGCAGTGGATTTGGATGCCGGACTGGCGATCACCGTGTTTGCCTGCTTGAATTGTGGTCGTCGGAAGGCAGCGGATCAGGAACCTCGGCCGATCACGGCGCGACACTAATCCTTCCTGTCTGCTTCCAAACTACCACTCGCAATGGGCGAGCAGAGTGGGAGGGTATGGGTCCATCACCGTTCCTTCCAAGCTCCTGTCCATTGAGTCCACCCTTCTTGGGGTAAGCTCGCCGATATGTCATATGTCGGCGATAAGAAAACAACCCCAACCCCAAGAAACCATGGGGAACGTGTATCTTCTGAACTGACCAGGCACAGACTTCACTCTGTGTCCCTGATTCTGAGAAAACCTCTTCGCTCTTCAGCCTGATCTGGATTGTTCAATACGGCGAGGTGAGAAAAAATATTACGAAGCCTGCCGGCAGAAAGATGCCTCGGTCCTGAAGTGCTAGCGAAGACTCAAGACATCCATCATATCGTACAGGCCTGGCGGTTGGCGGACAACCCATCTTGCAGCACGGAGAGCTCCGCGAGCGAAGGTATCCCGACTACTCGCTCGGTGTGTCACCTCTATGCGTTCGCCCATGCCACCGAACAGGACAGTGTGGTCACCGACAATATCACCGGCGCGAATAGTTTGGATCCCGATTTCTCCTTTGGTTCGTTCGCCGATCAACCCTTTACGAGTATAGACACCCACTTGATTCAAGTCGCGACTGACGGAACGTGCGAGGACCTCGGCAATTTTGAGCGCTGTGCCGCTTGGGGCGTCTTTCTTCAGCCTGTGGTGAGCTTCGATCACTTCGATATCGTAGTCGTCTCCAAGGGTCTTCGCCATCTCACTGATGACTTTGTAAAGGAGGTTGATGCCAACGCTCATGTTCGGAGAAAACACACAGGGAATGTGCTGGGTAAGCGTTTTGAGTTCATCGAGCTGGCCGGTTGAGAATCCAGTTGTTCCAATGACCGCTGCGCGTCGAGAGTAAACGACCGTTCGTAGATGATCTAGAGTCGCCTCTGGAGAGGAAAAATCGACTACGACCTCCCCACGCTCCATCAAGGCTGAAAGATCGGCCGTAATTGGAATGCCAGCTCGTCCTGATCCAGCGAATTCACCCGCGTCCTCCCCCAATGCCGGGTGGCCATTCCCTTCTAGCGCTCCTACCAGCATCAACGCGGTAGAATCTCTGACCAGTGATACCAGTCTGCATCCCATGCGTCCGGCAGCCCCGGCTACGACGACTTTAATCATTTTCTCACCATCAGTATCCTTAGCGTGCGATTAACGAAGCCTCCTTGAGGACCTCGATCAGCTTCTCACGTGGGTCTTGTGCCATTGGGCAGAGCGGCAAGCGTAGTTCTGGGTCGATCTTACCCATCAAGCCCAATGCTTCCTTCACGGGAATTGGGTTCGTTTCAAAGAAGAGCGCGGCAAAGAGAGGAGAGAGCTTGAAATGAAGACGTCGAGCTTCTTCAATCTTCCCATCGGTAAACGCTTTGACAAGCCCAGCCATTTCAGCCGGCATGATGTTGGCGGTGACGGTAATGACACCTTTCCCGCCAACTGCCATCATTGGGAGAGTAAGAGCATCATCACCGGCCAGCACAGTCAGGCGGTCACCACACATCTGTACGAGATCTGAAGCTTGTTGGACGGAACCACTCCCTTCTTTGACTCCAACGATTGTCGGAAGGGTTGAGAGGCGGGCAATCGTAGCCGGGAGCATGTTCACTCCGGTACGACCAGGAATGTTGTATAGGACCAAGGGGAGATCAACTGCTTCGGCAACAGCCCGATAATGACGGTATAGACCCTCCTGTGTGGGCTTGTTGTAGTAAGGAGTGATCAGCAACGCTGCATCGGCCCCGGCCTGTTTCGCATGTTTGGTAAGGGCAATTGCTTCGTCAGTGCTGTTTGAGCCGGTGCCAGCCACCACTGGGACACGGCGACGGACGACTTCTACCGTCAGTTCAATCACTCGATTGTGTTCATCGTGAGAGAGCGTCGCTGATTCTCCGGTTGTTCCACATGGGACAATGCCGCTTGTCCCATGTGCAATTTGCCATTCAATCAGTTCGGACAGGGCTCGTTCATCCACCTTCCCTTTCCGAAATGGCGTCACAATCGCGACAAGAGATCCAGTAAACATGCTCACTCCGTTTCGTTCAAAAACGACGGGATTCTTTCCCCTTTGATAAGGTCGTCGTACGTTTCACGTTCACGAATGATGTAGAAATTGCCACCCTTCACGAGTACTTCAGGAACACGCGGTCGAGAGTTGTAGTTCGACGCCATCACAAAACCATAAGCCCCGGCACTCATGACCGCTAGCAGATCATCAGGTTGTATGTTCGGTAGCGAACGCTCCTTCGCCAGGAAATCCCCTGATTCACAGACAGGGCCGACGATATCCACCATCTGTTTCGGGCGATGGATTGCCGCTTCGGTCACAGGTCGAATCTCGTGGTATGCACCATACAGACTGGGGCGAATCAAATCATTCATGGCAGCGTCAACAATGACGAAGTGCTTTGTCTCACCGGCTTTCTCGTACAAGGCTTTGGTGATCAGGATGCCGGCATTGCCAACAATGACACGGCCTGGTTCCATGACTAGAGTCAGCCCTAAACCCTTGACGAGGGGCGAAATCGCATGAGCTAGGTCCTGAGGCAACGGCGGCTTCTCATCGGAATAGGTGATGCCGAGTCCACCGCCGATATTCAGATAACGGATATTGATGCCATGATTCTTCAGGGTGTCGATCAGTGCCACGACTTTCTTTAGGGAGTCGACGAACGGCGTCACATCCGTCAACTGTGAGCCGATGTGGGCATGAACTCCCACGACGTCGATGTGGCTTAGCGAGGAGGCCATTTTGTATTCTTCCAGCGCGCGATCAGCTGCGATGCCGAACTTGCTCTTTTTCATCCCCGTGGAAATATACGGATGTGTTTTGGGGTCCACATCCGGATTGATTCGCAACGCAATTCGAGCCTTCATGCCGACCGAAGCCGCAACATTGTTGATCGCGTGGATTTCGGCCGCAGACTCGACGTTGAACATGAGGATACCCGCCTTGAGCGCGTCCCGAATTTCATCCGGTGACTTACCGACACCGGCAAAGACGATCTTGGATGCCGGCACACCAGCCTTCAGGGCTCTAAACAGCTCACCGCCTGATACAATATCCACTCCGCTCCCTTCTCGCGTCATCAACCGAAGAATGGCGAGGTTGGAGTTGGCCTTCATGGCAAAGGCGATGACGTGCGGAATATCCTTGAACGCACTGTCATAAGCATGAAAATGGCGAATGAGGGTCTCATGGCTGTAGATATAACAAGGAGTGCCCAGTTCTTTCGCAATTCGGCTGACTGGTACTTGCTCGCAATACAGTTCGCCCTGTTGGTACTCAAAGCTATGCATCGTCTCGATCCTTGTTCAAAGTAGGTTTATCCAGCAAGCGTCATCGGGTCCCCACCGGCTGTGAAGGTGGAAGACCGATGTCGTGCCCCTCCAGGGACAAGTCAGGAACTGCCACATCTGCTGCATCACGTTCTGCCTGGAGTGCATGTTGGCTCTTTTGTTTTTCAATAGTAGGGGCGACTCCCACATATTCAGGTGGAACAGGAGAACCTACGACGCCACACGCAAGTAACAGACCGGCTGCGATCAGAATCACCAGGGCTCTCATGCGAGGTATTTCTCCAGCTCCTTGATCCGCCGATCCACTCGAGCGTGAGCGGTTCCACCGATTTGTCTTTTGTGATCGATGGCAGCCACGGCAGTCAACCGTGAAAACACATCTTGTGCGATGTGCTCGGAAAATTCTTGTAACGATTCGAGTGAAAGCTCGGTGACGTCACATCCTTGATCGAGGGCAGTTCGAACGATTCGCCCCGTAATGCCGTGCGCCTCACGAAACGGCACACCTTTCATGACCAAATAATCGGCCAGTTCGGTGGCCAGCAGTCCGCCTCCTTGTAATGCGTGCGAGAGCGTCTCGCGGTTGACCCGCACATGGCGCATCAGTTCGGTCATGACTTCAAGCGAGGAGTTCACCGTATCCAGAGCGTCAAACAGTGCCGGCTTGTCTTCCTGTAAGTCCCGATTGTAAGTAAGAGGGAGAGCTTTCATCAGGGTCAGCAGATTGAGCAAGTGTCCGTACACACGACCTGTTTTCCCTCGAACCAACTCAGGGATGTCCGGGTTCTTCTTCTGCGGCATCATGCTGCTTCCCGTGCAGAAGGCATCGGGTAAGTCGACGAATTGGAACTCTTGGGAGGCCCACAGAATCAGTTCTTCACTCAGTCGCGACAAGTGCATCATCACGATGGACAGGGTCGAGGCCACTTCAATCATGAAATCGCGATCGGACACTGCATCCATGCTGTTGTCGGTGACGGCAGGAAAATACAATAGGCCCGCTGTGTACTCGCGGTTGATGGGATAATTGGTACCGGCTAAAGCCCCCGATCCTAGCGGCATGACGTTGAGTCGACCCCTCGCGTCACACAGTCGACCCTTGTCCCGTTCGAGCATCTCGACATAGGCTAAGAGGTGATGAGCGAACAAGACGGGCTGTGCCCGTTGGAGGTGGGTATAGCCGGGCATCATCGCCGTACGGTTTTCAGCCGCCTTTGCAACCAGCACACGTTGTAATTCGATCACTCGTGCACGGAGCTTGTCTAACTGGGTGCGCAAATACAGCCGAATATCCAACGCGACCTGATCATTCCGGCTTCGGCCCGTGTGTAACTTCCCTCCCAAGGGGCCGATGATTTCCGTCAAGCGCCGCTCGATCGCCATATGAATATCTTCGTCTTGAGCGGTAAAGGCGAACTGCCCGCGATCCAACTCTCGTTTCACAGCGTCCAACCCGCGGATGATTTTTCGTGTTTCTGTTTCCGTCAGGATCTTTGCCTTCGCAAGGGTCTTACAGTGGGCGATGCTCCCGGCAATATCCTCGGCATAGAGCCGGCAGTCGACCATCACCGAACGCGTAAACGCTTCAACCAATCGATGGGTTTTCTCACGAAACCGGCCATCCCAGGCTTTCCCTGCGTGGTCAGCTGCCTTTGGATGGTGTTTGCGTTTGGCCATCAGGATGAGGCTTTCTTTCTTTGGGCGCGAATCTTGAGGCGCAATGCGTTCAATCGGATGAACCCTTCCGCGTCTTTCTGGTTATAGACCGCATCCTCCTCGAATGTGGCGATATCCAGTCGATAGAGTGATCGCTTCGACTTGCGCCCCGCCAAGGTGCAACTCCCCTTATAGAGCTTGACTCGCGCGATGCCGCTGACGTCTTTCTGAGCCTCATCGATCGCGGCTTGCAGCATTTCCCGCTCCGGGCTGAACCAATAGCCGTTGTAGATCAAGCCGGCAAACCGTGGGATCAAGCCGTCACGGAAGTGCAGGACCTCACGGTCCATCGTCAAAGACTCGATCCCTCGATGCGCGACATGGAGGATCGTGCCTCCAGGTGTTTCATAGACTCCCCGTGATTTCATCCCGACATACCGGTTTTCAACCAGATCAACCCGTCCGATCCCATGTGCGCCGCCCAATGTATTGAGATGGGCGAGGAGTGCCGAGGGTCGCATCTTCTTGCCATCGACGGCGACGGGGTTGCCTGCATGATATTCGATCTCGACCTCCTGCGGCTTATTCGGTGCTTTCTCCGGAGAGACGGTCAATTGGAATATTTCGTCCGGTGGCGATTCCCAGGGATCTTCGAGGATACCGCCCTCGTAGCTGATGTGGAACAGGTTGGGATCCGTGCTGTACGGTTTGGCCTTGGTCGCGGTCACGGGGATACCGTGCCGTTCGGCATACTCAATGAGTTCACGACGAGACCGCATGCCCCATTCCCGCCAGGGTGCGATGATCTTGAGTTGCGGGGCGAGGGCCATGTAGGTGAGCTCAAAACGCACCTGATCATTCCCTTTTCCTGTGGCTCCGTGTGACACCGCTTCGGCGCCTTCTTTCAACGCAATTTCGGCCTGCCGGCGGGCAATCAGAGGACGGGCAATCGAAGTGCCGAGTAAATAGCAGCCTTCGTACATCGCGTTCCCGCGTAACATTGGAAACACGTAGTCTTTGACGAACGTCTCCCGCAGGTCTTCGACATAGACCTTCTTTACACCCAGTGCCTGGGCCTTCTTCTTCACGGCGTTGAGGTCTTCGCCCTGCCCCAGATCGGCACAAAAGGCGATGATCTCGGCCTGGTAGGTTTCCTGGAGCCATTTGAGAATCACGGAGGTGTCCAGTCCGCCGGAATAGGCCAGGACAATTTTTTTGATGGGCTTTGGTTTCATACGGTGCAATCCTATCCTCTGCGTGTCTTGCGGCTGAGTAGTTGAGTCAAAATCGCTTTCTGCATGTGCAATCGATTTTCTGCTTGGTCGAGCACCACCGATTGTGGACCGTCCAGGACCTCGGTGGAGATTTCTTCCCCACGGTGCGCAGGAAGGCAATGCATGACGATGGCATCCGGCTTCGCCCGCTGCAGCAGTCGTTGGTTGAGCTGATACGGTGCCAGGACCCGTAACCGTCGGGTCTGCTCCCGTTCACGGCCCATACTGATCCACACATCGGTATAGACGACGTCGGCTTCCTTGACGGCCACCTGGGGATTCTCGACCACCTCGATGCTGGCGCCGGTACGGTGTCCTTCGATTCTGGCCTGATCGATCACACGCTGGTCCGGCTGGTAGCCGGATGGACATCCGATGACCACACGCATTCCCATCTTGGCTCCCGCTTCAACAAGTGAGTTAGCCACGTTGTTCCCGTCTCCAATGTAGGCCAAGCTGAGGCCCTTGAGTCGTCCTTTCAGTTCCTGAATGGTCAGCAGATCGGACAAGGCCTGACAGGGGTGACTGTGGTCGGTGAGCCCGTTAATAACCGGCATGGTGGCTTCAGTAGCCCACTCCTCGACGATCACATGGTCATAGGTACGGATGACGATGCCGTCGAGGTACCGGGATAGGACACGTGCGGTGTCCACAACCGTTTCGCCACGGGAGAGTTGGATATCACTCATCGGTAGCACCAGGGCGTGGCCGCCGAGCTGGTTCATCCCGGCCTCAAAAGACACTCGAGTCCTAGTCGATGGTTTTTGAAAGAGAAGCCCTAGCGTCTTGCCGCGAAGCAACCGATGAGGGACCCCTTGCTGCTGCTTCTTCTTGAGGGTACTTGCCAGTCGTAGGAGCGCAAGGACTTGCGTCCGTGGCATGGTGGCCACGTCAAGCAGATCCTTGGCGTAGCGCTCGGTACCGCGTGGATATCGGGTTCGTACGGCCATCAGTGGTGAGCGTCTTTTTCCGCCGCCTGGCGTCGAGTAAAGAGTGCCCCGAGGAGATCCATAAGTCGGTCGATCTCCGGCTGTGTAATGATCAAGGGCGGAACCATACGCAGCACCCGCTCGTTCGCGGCATTCAAGAGCACGCCGCGTGCGAGCGCATCGGTGACTACCGTCCTCGCATCGATTGTCAATTCCATTCCTTGCAACAGGCCAAGGCCTCGAACCTCTTGGACGATTCGATAGCGGCCCTTACAGTCGGCTAACCCTTTGGCTAGATACTCTCCCATACGTTTCGCGTTTTCCAGCACAGGTCCCTCGAGCAGTACGTGGCAGACCGCGAGGGCGGCGGCACAGGCCAGTGGATTCCCGCCGAATGTCGAGGCATGAGAGCCAGGGGTGAAGGCTGCCGCTACGGATTCTTTTGCGAGGCACGCGCCGATCGGGACGCCTCCGGCGAGGCCTTTGGCCAAGGTCATGATGTCGGGCTGGACTCCCAGTTGCTCATAGGCGAAGAGCGTCCCGGTTCGTCCCATGCCGGTTTGGATCTCATCAAAAATAAGAAGGATGTCGTTCTGGGTGCAGAGCTGTCGGAGGTTTTTCAAATACTCCCGATCGGCGACATGCACCCCACCTTCCGCCTGGATTGGTTCCAGCATGATGGCCGCAGTTTGCTCGGTGACAAGAGACTCAATCGTCGTGAAGTCATTGAATGGGGCATAGGCGAATCCGGGCATCAGCGGTTCAAAGCCTTTCTGAACCTTTTCTTGGCCGGTCGCCGTGACCATGGCGAGGGTCCGGCCATGGAACGAATTTTTCATCGTGATGATTTCGAAACGAGCCGCTCCATAGCGTTCATGTCCGTAGCGGCGTGCCAGCTTGATCGCCGCTTCATTCGCTTCGGCGCCGCTGTTACAAAAGAACACACGGTCTGCGAAGGAATGGTCCACCAGCAAGCGGGCCAGCTTCACCTGGGGCTCGGTGTAATAGAGATTCGAGGTATGGATGAGTTGGGCTGCCTGGCGTTGGATCGCCTGGACAAGATCCGGATGCCCATACCCTAAAATGTTCACGGCAATCCCAGCGACAAAATCCAGGTACTCACGCCCCTCCAGATCGTAGACCTTCGCCCCACGCCCCCGCACGATCGAGAGCGGTTGGCGGCTGTAGGTCTGCATCAGATACTTGGCTGCGTCGTCCTTCAATTCTTCAGTCGGCATATGACGTATCCCTTGATAAAGAAAAGAAAAGTAGCACAGGGTCAGTAGCAAGAGCAATAAGTGCGGAGGGAAGCAGAGGACCTCAAGAGAAGCAGGATCGGGGCGCATGCAGGAGGCTCATACTGGTTCAAATCATCCGCTCTTCCATTTCGGAGTATGGTAAGCTGCTTCGCCATGACGATGTGTGGTCAGTGTCAGCAGCAGAACCCCGACGATGCCAACTTCTGCCATCAATGTGGAGTGAAGTTGATGGAAGAAAAGGTGTCCGAGGAGACGGCCAGTGGGAGTACCACGGCCCGACCTATTCAGGACGAAGAGACAGTCTGGCGCCAGTTTATCGGACCCAATGCGGACTATTATTTGAGGGTCTTCAAGAAATTTTCAGCGAATGGGCAACCGCGGTTTGCCCTGTCATGGAACTGGCCGGCGTTTCTCTATATTTCATTTCTCTGGTTTCTGTACCGGAAGATGTACCTTCACGCGTTTGTCTATGCCGTTGGGCCGATGGTCTCAACCTATTTCACGGGCGATGTGTCCGCCGGTATAGTTTGGAGCGTTATGGCGGGGGCCACGGCCAACTATCTCTACTATTGGCATTGTTGGGAGCATATCGGGGAAATGAAGCGAACGAGTCGGATGGACCATGGCGCGCAAGACACCGCGTTGAAAGAGTCCGGCGGTGTGCAGCCCTATGTCATCTGGGTCGGTGTCGTCTTCTATCTCATTTTCCTGGCGACATTGGTCAAAATGGTCCAGGAAGGTCCGCCTGCTTTGGAGCAGCCGTCTGGTCATCCAGCGAAGGAAGCAGCTCCACAGCCGCAGGTGTAACCTTCCAGGATAGTGGGTACCCAGTGACTACCTTGATGTAAGAGAGGAATTACGATGGCTCGATTGGTTTTGCTTCGTCATGGAGAATCACAGTGGAACTTAGAAAATCGCTTTACCGGATGGGTGGATGTGCCGCTGTCCGCAAGGGGGATGGAGGAAGCGAAGCAGGCCGGTGAAAAGCTTCGGGGATTTACCTTTCACCGCGCCTTTACCTCGGTCCTCATGAGGGCGAACGAGACCTTGCGTATCGTGCTGGAAACGATCGGGCAGACAACAATCCCGATCGAGAAGGATAAAGCATTGAACGAACGGATGTACGGGGAGCTCCAGGGACTGAACAAAGCAGAAACGGCACAAAAGTACGGCGATGCACAGGTGAAGATCTGGCGGCGCAGTTATGATGTGAAGCCGCCTGGTGGAGAGAGTTTAAAAGACACGGCCGAGCGGGCGTTGCCCTATTACGAGCAGCGGATTAAGCCTCATCTCCTGAAAGGTGAAACCATCATTATTGCCGCGCACGGCAACAGTCTGCGTGCATTGGTTATGCAGTTGGAGCAGTTGTCGAAAGAAGCGGTGTTGGAACTCAATATTCCAACTGGAGTGCCGTTGCTCTATGAATTTGATGATCGCGGCAAGGTGCTGTCGCATCGGTATCTATGATTGAGTCATGGAAGTGCTGAGTGTTGCTCGGAACGTAACGCTCTCGAAGGGCTGCTCGAGGTGACAGGTTCTTATCCTATCTGATCCAGGAGCCGGCCGTATTCGGAAGCCGGTGCATAGTCGATCAGCAGTACCAGGAGTTTTTCGCGCTCGCCTGCTTCGATGAAGCCCAGGTCTTCCATGAGGCCTGCTGTCTCTGCGCAGATCCCCATGGGGTTGATCCCTTCCTGATCCACCAGTCGGGCATAGTGCTCACGCCGCTCACTCAACTCTGGTTGATACTCCCTCCAGGTGCCTGCGCCCAACTGTCCAGAAGGCCACCACTGGGTCTGGATGGAATCGAACAGGTCTTCTTTGATGAGGGCTCTGTACTTGGAGGGGATATGCGCGTCGATGGCAGCCAGCGCCCAATAGAGATTCAGGGAGAGAATCTCTCTGGCAATGTGAGGTACCTGGGACTCAGCGGCCCCGACCCCATATTCCTCAAGCTGTGAGAGGGTAATAGGGGGCGGCATTGTCTTGAATAGGGCTGTGGCGGCTTCCGCTGGTGTCATGGCTATCCTCGTGGTGCTGGGCAGCATACTGCACCACGTGTTTTCCCCTCAAGCGGGGGTCTGCCGAGCCAGTAAGGGCAATATGCCTGTCAGGGAAGCAGGAGACCTATGTTTGCGACAACTCCGTCGTATGAATCGGACACAGGCAGAATTTGAAGGACAAAGCAAGGAAGAATGTGTGAGCGAGGGAGAGCATTGCGCCTCCCGGCCCATAACGGGCCTGGAGGCGCGACAGTTAACAGCTCAGCGTGTGGCGATTTTTTGAATCATGGTTCCGTATGGAGCTGCCGTTTTGTTGCCATCTGGAGTCTGCCCATCCTTCTCACCGGCGGAAGCGATCGGCTGGCCCGATTGGGTCACAATAATCTCGACCCGCCGGTTCTTGGTCCGGCCTTCTTCTGTGTCGTTGGTCGCAACGGGACGGGAGTCAGCATAGCCGACGGCCTTGACTCGATCAGCCCCTAGCCCACCTTTGATCAACGCGCGACTCGCGTTTTCGGCGCGGGCCTGGGACAGCTCGGCGTTATCCTTAAACGGGCGCTTAGGATTGTATTTGACTGGGATGCTGTCGGTATGCCCGGCCACTTCGATGCTCTCAGGACGGAATTTCCGTAAGGCGACGCCGATTCGCTTGACCAGGGAGGCTCCTGCCGGTGTCATGGTCACTCGTCCTGCGCCGAACAGTTCTCCTGATGCCAATGCAAGTGTGAGCTTGTCACCGCGTTGCTCCATCACCACGGTGCCTCGTTTCAGCTCGTCCTTGAGTGCAGCCATCAACTTCTCATTGACCTTGGTGAGGTCAGGCGAGATACGTGCCACAGCCTGTTGAGGAAAGGCATTCTTCATGGAGGGAGTCAGCTTAACTGGCTTCGGCAAGCTCTTCCCCACACTCGCCAGCAGGCGCTTGGCCTGTACGAGCTGCGAGTCGCGGCTGGCGAGTTCCATTTTTAACTCTTGATCTTTGGCCACCAGCTGCAGGTCAAGGTCCGCGATACGTTGCATGGCAACATCAAGCTGATCATTGCTGATCGTAAATTGCCGCTCGATGTCGGCGACTTGCTGCTTGGACAACTCCAGACTGCTCTTGGTCCGGTTCAGCTCCTGCGACATCTGTTGGTGGTTGTCCCGCGCCGTGCAGATCCCCGAGAGTTCTTGCTCCTTCTGATTGAGCTGCGCTTCCAACGCTTCCGCACGGGTTTTTTCCGCGTTCAACTGATTGGCCGCCGCGGTGGTCTTCTCTCGCAAGAGGGTCAGTTCCCTTTCCTTGGCTGTGAGCTGTTGCAGCAGCAACTCAAGCCGTGCCTTTTCCTGCTCGATGTCCGCATCGGCCTTTTCCTTTTCTTTCTCTTGCGCGGCTTCGGCTTCCCCCGTTTGGCTCTGGGGTACGTCGATGGTGATCGACGTCATGGGGGTAATGGCCGAAACAAGCGGAGAGTCATCGGAGACAACCTGCTGAGCAGAGGCTTTCTGGTTGTCCTGCTGGCCGGAATGTGCATCCTCCGGCATCAGAAAGCTGACGAGCAAGGTCAGCCGAGAGGTCCGCTCCCCCTCCGATCGAACGTCACTTGCTTGGGCGGCAGCCAGGCTCGATTCATGTCCATTCGCCACGACGGCGAAGAGCAAGGCACAAGAGAGAAATTTCATCGTCCTTATCATGACCCACCTCACAAAATGATGAAAGTCGGCAATCCGACGAGACCTAGTTTCAAAATATGAACACCCGATGCATAGGGCATCCCTTTATCCTGTTCACACGGCCTCATGTCGACCACGAAACAGAAGCAAGCGATCCGGCCATAGCACGGGATCTGTGACTGAACACGCTCGTGAAATTTGGGTGGTACGAGAAAGTCCTACTATGTCCTATACGCCCTCTCGCGCCGGTTTGCAACTGGGGATGTTCAAGGCACCCTTCTTTTCTCTTCCTTACGGGAAATCGATAAGAAGGAAGGCGTGAGAGGAATGAAAAAGAGATGAAGTATCGAAAATTAATGGTACGTACGACAGGATGGCATACAATATCTAGGGGGAGAGTTGTTGGAGGTCGTCCGTTACCCAACCTCAGAACAGTCCTCTTCACTGAATCCGATCAGATTCACTGTATCCAAAAAGATTCGCCTTCATGGCTGGGGCTTCGGGTCAGCTGTCCAATCCTTAGGAATTTGCGCCATCCTTCTCGGATGTTTCTCGGCCCATTCTTTGCTAAGTAAATTTTCCCACACAAGGAAGCAGCTAAAGGCAAAACAAGCTGGTAGAGATGAATGGCTCTGGTCTATTACGCATGAGACGATTAGGATGGCAGAATGTATCGAACACCCGATGCTCAATTAAAGTGACACCAGTCTTCGCATTCTAATCAGGTATGTTAGTGGAGCACTCTAACGAGGGAGGGACTTATGATCATGACCAAAAGCCTACTCGGTCAGCAGATATTAGCGGCATTCATGCTTGTCCTCGTGCTCGGTGCTCTGTCGATGATCTGGCCCGCCATTATCGCCGTCTTTCTCGGTGTCATCCTGCTGCTCCAATCATTCACCGCTGAGCCGGAGGTGGTGCTGCTGTCCTGGGCCGAGGTCGATAATATGTCGGTCGTCGTCGCCTCACTTCGGCGTCCGGGTCTCCCGACGATTGTCGCGTGACGAGTTCGAGCGGCGTGTTTGTCGGTCGTGGGTATTCTACAGGGGAGGATGGGTTTCGAGGTGCGCATCAGCGCCGACGTGGAGTTTCGGCTCGTATGAGACGGTGGAGACTGGTGTGACGGATGCGCTTGTCCCGTGAGTCTCGCTCTTTCCGGGTGTCGCACGGTGTGAATGAATTAGTCATTCCAGGCACAATAACTCACCTTAAGGATCAATTGAAAGGCTGGCACAGGTTGAGCGTCGAATGATGTGCCATTACAAGACCTCACATCTCCTGGATAATATTATCGGCTTCTAGGAGCCTATCCGACATTGATGAAATTGGTTGATTTAAGAGGATCGATCATATTGGTCGGATCGAGATCGTAGCTCCTAAACCAAATACGTGAGCCAAGATTCACACACTTCCTAATCTTGGACAGGCTCCTAGACATCAACGTGAGAACCACCCTTTGATTACCGTAGCCCCATCGCGGAAATAAATAGGCTCATGGTTTATGGTCGTGCGGCTATAGAGCTTGGAGAGGCACAAAAGGCCTACGACCTTCTTTCCAGAGAATGCGAGCTGGTGGAGCATACGTTTAGATCGGAGTCGACCTATGCTGGGACTAGCATGATCGAGGAAAAGAAAAGGGGGTTGGGAATCTTTTTGTGCTGAGCCGTCAAGCGTGTTCAGCTCAGCCCGCGACTTGATGACTTTCTGCCTGACCTGAGTGCGTGCTAGAGCATTTTCTATGTAGCCATACATAATACCCTGCGGCGCCGACGTAATAGCGACATTCGTCTGGCGAGAAGGCATCGAGGAGTTTGCTGATTTCGTTCCGAAGGGCCTCGATGGTGCGGTGGGCGGATTTTTTGAGGAGGGCTTTCAGTTTGGAGAAGACCAACTCGATGGGGTTGAAGTCCGGCGAATACGGCGGAAGATAGGTAATCGTTACGCCCACGGCTTCGATGGCCGTTCGCACGTCGTCGTTTTGTGGCTACTGAGATTATCGGCGATGACAATGTCGCCCGGCTTCATGGTGGGACAAAGGAGCTGGCGAACATACACCAGGAATGCTTCCTTCTCCATGGGACCGTCGAGCCCCATGGGGGCGGTGAGCGCCTTCACGCGGAGTCCTGCGATTAGGTGGTGGGTTTCCAGTGACCGTTCGGGACGGCGGCATGGCAACGCTCGCCTTGGGAAGAACGTTCGCACGCACGAGTCATGGACGTATGCGTGCCCGTTTCGTCGATGAACATCAGCTTGTTCACATCAAGCGCGGGTTGGGTTTCCTGCCACTCGGTCCATTCCTGTTTCACGTCTTCTCGTTCTTGCTCGCTGGTGCGCAGCGCTTTTTTAAGCGTCAGGTTTCATTTATCAAACTGATGTCACAGCGCGGTCGTTTTGATCGTCACGCCGTGCTCGGCCAGCCGCTCGCATAACTCAGCGAGCGTCCTATCAACCTGCGCGCCGATCCGCGCGCGAACGGCGATACCCACCCACCTTGTGCGCCGCCCGCTCCTTCTCCTTCTCGTAACGATCCTTGGCGTGGTGCACCCAGCGCAGGTTCACTTCCAGCCGGTTGGCAATCGATGTCGTCCCCTCGCCCCGCTCGAGCCCGCGCAGCACCCGATCCCGTAAATCCTGTGAATAGGCCGCCATCCTCGTCCCTCCCAAAAGGCAGCCTCAGTAGAACGCGTATTCTGCATGATTAAATAGAAACTGCTCTAGCGGCCGTTTCTCTTAAGACTCCGGATCAGTAGGATGCGGCTCTACTAGACTTCCCTCACCACGCTCATTCCAGCGACCTGTTTGGCGGAATATATGAACGCAAGAACGGATCGATCACGCCTGTGCACTGAATCAATTTGGATACTTCCAGAATACAATTGGATACACTGGCACGACGCGTTGTCTCCTTAGTTAAGGCACGATTCTCGATGCGGTGAGTCAGTCGTGTGTGTTCCTCATGGCCCGCTCTTTGCTGGTAAATATCGCGTCGAATCGCCCATCCTGCCTCATACATCATTTCAGGATGGGTTTTTCATCACCTCGTGCTACAACCTCGTATCTGGGAGGGTTTATGACATCCATGATTCTTCGCATCTGTCTGGTCGGCTTGGTCGCCGTATTGAGTATAGGAGGTGTGGCCCGGGCGCAGTCTTCCGAACGTTCATATGCCTGGCAACAGGGACCACTCGAAGCGTCGCTCGGAGAACAAGCCACGCTCAAGTTATCAGCAGACTATCGCTTTCTCGGATCGAAAGACACTGAGAGGCTCTTGAGAGAGATGGGTAATTTCCCTTCAGGTGCGGAGCTTGGATTGGTCACAGGTGGCTCGGGGGATAGTGATTGGTTTGTGGTGATTCGATTTATTGATGCAGGGTATGTGGAGGATGATGATGCGTCAGCCTGGGACGCTGATGAAATGCTGGACTCTATTAAGGAGGGAACGGAAGAGGCCAATGCCAAGCGACGTGAGATGGGGATGGAGGGGCTGACTGTCAGAGGGTGGGAAGAAAAGCCACATTACGATAAGGTCACAAACAAGGTGGTGTGGGCGATTGCCGCTGAGACCAGCCACGGAACGACGGTCAACTACAACACCCTCGCACTGGGTCGTCACGGATACATGAGTATGAATCTCGTGGCTGATCTGGCTCAGTTGCCTAGGCTCAAACCTCATGCGGCGAGTTTGTTATCGAATCTCAACTTTGTGCAGGGCAAGCGATACACAGACTTCGACAGCACGACTGACAAGGTCGCGGCGGTTGGGCTGGCTGCACTGGTTGCGGGCGCGGCCTTTAAATCAGGGCTGTTGGCCAAGTTACTCGTCTTGATCATTGCCTTCAAGAAGGTCATTCTCCTCGCTGGAGCGGCTGTGGTGGCCTGGGTGTGGAAGATCGTCAAGGGGCGTTCTACGACGACGCCATCGACCTGATGGAAACGAGATGAAAACGCTGATTGCCCTGCTGGCAGGAGCGAAGTTCGGCAAGGTGTTGCTGACCTCCGGCACGATGCTTCTGTCGGTCATCACCTATAGTTTTGTCTTTGGGTGGTGGTATGCGGTGGGATTCGTCGGCCTGATTTTTTGCCATGAAATGGGGCACTTTGTCGCTGCCCGACAACGCGGATTGGAAGTAGGGGCTCCGACGTTCATTCCATTCGTCGGTGCATGGATTCAGCTGAAAGCTCAACCGATGGATGTGGAAACGGAAGCCTATGTGGCCATGGCTGGACCGGTCGTCGGAACCATCGCCGCCATGGGGTGCTTCTATGCCGCCGACTCCCTCCAGAGTCCACTTCTCCGGGCCTTGGCCTATGCGGGGTTCATGCTGAATTTGTTCAACCTGATCCCGCTGGCTCCTCTTGATGGGGGACGTATCACGTCGATTATTTCACCGAAAACATGGTGGATCGGAGCTCCGTTGATCGTGGTTCTTTTCATCTGGAACCACAGCCCCATGCTATTGCTTCTCGCACTCCTGTCGATTCCCCACCTGCTCTCGACGTTCCGGCGGAATAGTTCTGCGATGCCTGAACGGTATTACGACGTATCACAGTCCACTCGTTGGAGCTATGCCACCTACTATCTCCTGCTCGCGGCTTTTCTGGGCGTGATGACCTATGAGACGCATCGGGCGGTGGGACTGTAGCCCTGCATGCTTGGAAGGCAGGATGGCGTACGGACTTCCACCTATGCTGGTAGTATCGGCTGTCAAGTTTTGGAGCTCCACGCTTAGACACGTGAATGTATGGGGCGTCGCTGTGCAAGAACGCCTTGATAAGCCAGGAACCGCATAGACTCATCCTTTCGTGGTGAGACGGTAGCAGGAGTCAGACCAGCCAAGGAGGCTGAAGGGTGGGCAGTCAAGGCCACTGTTATCGTCCGTTTCCATCGAGGTTGCGGATCAACACGGCGCGGCCGTGACGATCGAGCCAGGATTGGATCAGATCACCCACATGGGCCGGGCGGTCAATCCTCGTATTCTCATCATGCGGAACACGGAGTTCTCTCCCCTGGCTATCTTGAATCAGGTAGGCGCCACCTTCTAAGGCCTGTACTTGACCGACCACCGATGTGGAGCGCAGTTCCTCGGTCGATAGCCCCAAACGTTTTTGTTCACCCAGCGTTCCAGACACGATCCCTAGTCCGAGATATTCCTGCGACAGCTGTTCCTGCATGATAGTTTGAGCGCACCCGGTTGCCAAGACCAGCAGGGTAGGGAGCCACAAGGCATGTCGGTAAGTGGTGAATGGTGGCATCATGGATGCGCCTCCACGAATGAGAGTGATGAGGGTCGTTTCAAGAAAAGACCAACAGGCACCGTGTCGTCACTATTTCATAGAGAGATGGAATGCTCAAGGAAGCGATGGAAATAGAACGGCAGTGTTGGACGAGCAGCGGTGCAGCTACCGTCCTGTGTGAATGTCACGACGACAGGAATTCCGACATTCTGGCTGGGAGGAGCTTACGCTGCTTTGGCAGGGCGCCAGCGGAGACCGACGCTCAGGAGCTCTTGCAGCAGTTCCGTGTAGGCGTAGCCTGTTTCCTTGGCCGAATCGGCGAAGTCTTCATCTTCCGCAATTTGCGGATTCGGATTGGCCTCCAGCACGTAGAGTTGCCCCTCGGCGTCCATTCTCATATCAATTCGTGCATAGCCGCTGAGTCTGAGCGCACGATAGACCCGCTTAGCCAGGTCTTGGATTTCTTGAGCCTTCCCTTCCGGCAGGTTGTCCGCTTCTCGCGATGTGATGCCGTACTTCTGTTGATATTTCCTGCTCCATTTCACCCGCTCGGTCGCGATGCGTTTGGCGTCATCCGGCAACTTATCCATGATGAGCTCCCACACCGGCAGCACTTGGAGATGTCCGTTGCCGATGATGCCGACATAGAGTTCTCGACCCTCGATATACCGTTCAACCAATGCCCCACTTCCGACGCTATTGTGAACAAAAGCCACCCGTTCACTCAGCTTGTCGTCGTCTTCCACGATTGAGGCTTGTGAAATCCCCAGGGAAGCCTCTTCAGTCACTGACTTGACGATCAACGGAAAGGCAAGCTGCTTTGGCCGTTTGGCCACCCGTCCTTGTGGAACCTCCATGAAGTCGGGATAGGGGATTCGATGGAAGGACAGGACCTTTTTGGTGAGGACCTTATCCCGCGCCAACATGAGGCCGCGGGGGTTACAGCCGGTGTAGGGCATGTGCAGCAGTTCGAGATACGACACCACGTGCTGATCATAGACCGCCACGCCATCAAACTCCTCCAGTAAGTTGAAGGCGATATCCGGTTTCCACTGATCAATGGCAGTCTGGATCGCACTGAGATCGCTTTTCACGCCGAGTGGATGGACATCATGGCCCAGCTTCTTCAGGGTCGCGACGACATCGTATTCCGTCCGCCAGGCCACCGACTTGAGATCGTGGCCGTTCACTTGCTCGGGTGGGACGAGATCCTCGTGCATGAGGACGAGCACACGCAGTCGCTTCACAAGGCCACCCGATGTCGTCCGCTACGCAGAAAGTTCATAGTATGGACGGTCAGCAGAATGGTGAAGTCGAGTTTGGCTTGCTCTTCCGTCATCGGTACTCGAAGGTTCAATTCACGACAGCGCTGGATCATGTCTTCCAGCACCTGATCAATGGTGTATTGATATTCGCCGGTCCAACTCGCCACCTTTTTGCGCACTTCTCGCCGAAACCGATTCAGAAAGGACGCTGCGCTGATTTTATTCGCGTGGTTTGGCAAGGTGGAGAAGAGTCGTTTCAAGTCCGGGTCATATTGAAGATGGCGCTCGACTCCATAATGTCGCCGCTTGCGTTCATAATGCTCTCTTAGCGTCTTCTTTAATGTCGGCAGCGCATCGACTTCTTCCTGTGTGGTCACACAGGGTGGGGTGTCGGCGAGCTCGTTCATCAGTCCATCAACATACCGAAGCTTCTTCAGTACCGGCCATCCTTGATACCGCTCTTCCCAGAGTGAGTCCGGCGTCAACCACACGGCAAAGGTTTCGGCAAAATCTTCATCGGGGTGGCTTTGCGCGTACCACAAATCCAAGTGACGAACGAAGCTGCGGCTGTAGGGCCGTGGTGAGTAATAGTGCGGATACCGTTGCGACGACTTACCAAACATGTCCTGCCTGGTCTTACGGCGGCGAATTTTGTAAGCGTTCTCGATGGCGTGACCGGCTTCATGGCGGAGAATCCGCAAACACCATTCGGTCGTTCCGCCTTCCACCTCCAACATCTGAGTCTGTTCGAGTTTCGCCAATCGCGGATGAGCGAGATAAAAGGGAATGGCGATACCGGGCACTCCATCCGGGGTAAACCACTCGTTGGAGAGCCAGAAATGCGGACGAAACTGCAGGCGACGGTCTTCCAGTTCCCGGGTTAACTCTGCGATCGGTTGCTCGACAAAGCTGCCGGTAAGTCCGACGTGTAAATCGCACATTGGCAGATCCAACAGTGCCTCGTCGGACCATGTGGCCCACGGGACGTTGTCTTGGCCGACGACCGGAGTCTTGAGTATGTCAGAAACGGTGCGGTCCATAGGAAAGATCTTCCACTATGGCCTGTCGGCAGAGTGCACGAAAAACTATAGCATTTGGATGGTATGCGGTCGGTGATCGTCTTGCAGGTGTCCGAAGAAGCGTAAAACGAGGAAGAAATTGTTCGAAAGCGTACCAGTTTGAACTGGAGTTATGGTTTGCGGGGATCGTGTTGTCTGGAAAACTGTGAGAGCCGAGCCTTCAGGGCTGGTATGGAGTCCCAGATGTGATCGATGACTGACTCGACATATTCTCGTGCCTCGACGATATCCCGTTCCCAATTCGGGAGGGCTTCGTGGAGGTCGAGGATCGGTTCGTCTTTGCCGAAGGCGACCTCATTAAAAAGGGGGACATGCAGTCCGAACTTGGTCTGAAGAAACTCGCGATGACCCAGGCCCATGGCGATGACGAGATCACTTCGCTGAATCACTTCCTTTGTCAGTGTTCGAGGAACATGGGCAGATGGGTCGGTGCCTTTGAGGCGTAGCCGGTTGAGAATTACGGCATGAACCTTTTGGGGCTTGGCTTCGATGCCCGCTGATTCGACCTGATAGGCGGACGGCTGGCCAAGTTGAGCTCGCAACGCATATTCAGCCGCCATGCTTCGGAAGACATTGCCGGTGCAGACGAAGAGAATCGATTGGACCATAGATGATATATCTCCTTTTTCCAGAGTTGAACAGTCGACATCGCCGCAAAGGGACCGCTACAATTGCGATATGAGTAAACCACCAGTTTCAACAGCTGTCCCTAAACTAGACGAAGCGACTGAGAGGATGCAAACACGTCTGTGCCGACTGGTCGGGCAGGCCATCGCGGAGTATCGCCTCATCGAGGAAGGCGACAAGGTGATGGTGTGTCTGTCTGGCGGGAAGGATAGTTATGGGCTATTGGACATCTTGCTCGTCTTGCAACAACGGGCACCGATCCAGTTTGACCTGGTCGCGGTCAATCTGGATCAACGACAACCAGGTTTCCCCGAACAGGTGCTCCCGCAGTATCTCGCCAGCCGCGGCATCCCATTCCATATCGAGGCACGCGATACCTACTCGATCGTCAAGCGACTCATTCCTGAAGGGCAGACGACCTGTTCACTCTGTTCCCGTCTCCGACGAGGCCATTTGTATCGGATCGCGACGGAACTGGGCGCCACGAAGCTTGCGTTAGGCCATCACCGTGACGACATCATTGAAACCTTGTTTTTGAATCTCTTTTATACCGGCAAGCTCAAGGCCATTCCCCCGAAGCTGCGTTCGAAAGACGGCCGTCATTTGGTCATTCGCCCATTGGCCTTGGTCAAAGAGGCAGACCTCGCGCGGTACGCGGAGCTACGGAGCTTTCCCATTATCCCCTGCGATCTTTGTGGCTCCCAAGAGGATTTGAAGCGTAAAAAGGTCAAAGCCTTTCTTCAGGAGTGGGAGCGAGGATCTCCCGGTTGTTCCGACAGCATCGCCGCGGCGTTGACCAATGTAGCCCCATCGCTCTTGATGGATTCTCGTCTCTTTGATTTTAAATCTCTGGCGTCCATGCCCAGCATTCAATCCGATGCAGCCGAGGGCGACGTGTGGTTGGATCACGAGCCGCCGCCACATGAGAATGTCGAGGGGGCGCTTCTATTGCCGTGAACCCTTGGGGCACGTTCCCGTCTCGGTTGCCAGTTCACCGTTTCTACAGCGTGAGCAAATCGGTAGTGCTGGCACGCTTCTTCGCTTGAAGCCAACATTGAAACGGCAAAATCTGTCGAGGGACTGAACGCCAATACCGGCTGGTCCGGCCGAGGAAGCCAATTGAAGACCTGCTTGGTAGGTTGGCATGACGCACGTCTGAGTAAGGGTCAATGAAACGCGCGCTGGTTGGCCGAAAGAAGATTCGCAAGACGATTGTGGAGTGCGCCGAGATCATCAAGGAGTTCAATCTTCGTGTTCGCTAGGAGGTGCTCCATCGCACATGCGCCTTTCCCGCCCACTGCGACATGCCAGCGTTGCGAGAGCGCTCGTAAGCCCTGAAGCAGGTGACCTGTCTCGTTGTCCGATTTCGTTTCAGTCAAGGACAGGAGAATCAGGTCCGGATGCACGCGTTCGCACAACGCCTCCAAATCTGTCAGGGGAAGATTAGGTCCCAGGTAATAGACATGACAACCGCGTGAGGCGGCAAGGTATGTGACGGCTTGAGCGCCGATTTCATGGTGCTCGCCTTCGGGACAGGCAATGAGCACGCGCGGGCCGAACTCGTTTGCCGGCAGTTGGTTGATTACGGAGAATAACTTCTGTTGAATGATCTTCGTGACGTAATGTTCCACTGCGATATTCACTCGTCCTTCATGCCACAGTTCTCCTATCCGTCGCTGTAAGGGGAGAAGAATGCGCTGCACCGCTTCTTCGAACGGGATCACAGCGATTGCCGCGTTCAGTTGCAGTTCAAACCGACCCTTATCGAGTGGATCGAGTCTGGAGACCAGTTCGTCGAGCAGTGAACTGTGGGGAGCAAGCTCCTGCTGTTTCGGGATTGAGCTTGCCCGCATACGTTGAAGCAGCGAATCTCGCCCTTCCATCGCAAGCCCGCCGATAGTCTGACCGTGATCTAGTTCCTCCTTCAGAAAGCGGAAGAGGGAGACGTCCTCATCGCTGTATTCCCGATAGTGATTGGCGCTTCTGGAAGGTTTGACAAGGCTATACCTACGCTCCCACACCCTAATTACATCCTTGGAAAGCCCTGTCAGCTTCGCAACTCTATGAATTCTATGTTTATTCATATCGTTATCTGAATTATTAGATGACTGTCCAATGTTTGTCAAATATTTTGAATTATAACGCTTGAAACATAGGACATTATAAGCTATACATTGGACATACATGTGACACTTATTGGACATGAGAACTATGGAGATCATCATGAACGATGTCATCACAGGCAAGAATACAAGCATCGATGAACTCCACAGACAACCAGCTGCATCTCGCGTCAGCCCTAACAGGTGCGTCCGTCTCACGCACGGTCTAATGAAATCATCGAAGCAGGCATTGTGAGAAATCATCCGGCGAAGCAGCCCGTACAGGCGTTTCGTTCGACGGAGATTTCTTTAAATGTGAAATCACGGCCCAGCTTAGAAAGGACCACCTTTCGTTTACGGGATCATTGCACTAACCAAGGAGGGTTCCAATGCGGAGTCAAACAATCCCCCAATTCGTAGTCGGCATAGCGATTCTGGGAGGAGCCATCTCGCTTGCGACAGCCGCCGACCAACCGGGCGGGGAAAAAGACATGGTGCTCATTCTCAAGGGCGAATTCACGATGGGCAGCAACGAGCATGCTGATGAACCCAGGCATCAGGTCGTACTCGATTCATATTGGATCGATAAATACGAAGCGTCTAACGTTCGATACAAAGAGTTCATGAAAGCGATGAGTCATCCCGCACCAGCCTATTGGGATGACCCGCGACTCAGCAAGCCCAATCAGCCGGTGGTTGGAGTCAGCTGGACTGACGCAAATGCCTTCTGCAAGTGGGAGGGGAAACGCCTGCCGACTGAGGCGGAGTGGGAGCGAGCTGCTAAGGGGCCGACGGGAGATAATCATTATCCGTGGGGTCACGCGATTGATCCTAAAAAGGCCAACTATGGGCAAAATATAGGGCGAACGACACCCGTCGATTCCTATCCGGAGGGTGTGAGTGGTTATGGCGTGTATAACATGGCCGGTAACGTGTTCGAATGGGTGGACGATTGGTATGGACCTTCCTACTACAAGAACAGCCTTGCGCTAAACCCCAAGGGTGCCGATCAGGGCTATAACTTCGCCAATCAAGGACCGGTCAAAGTGCTCCGTGGAGGATCCTGGCTCGCACCGGAATCGTCCCTCCATACGAGTCATCGCTTCTGGAACCAGCCCGACAATAACTCCTATGGTGTGGGGCTAGGATTCCGCTGTGCCAAGTCCGCCCCTGCTCCCACGGATGAGGCCATGCAGGAAAGCCGCGCTGCTTTTATGCAGGCACTGGTCGCGATGGGGGCCGAAAAGCATGCTGATGCGCTGGCCTCAATCGAGAAAGCCTTGTCCGGCGACCCAGCCAACCAGGAATATCTGACGACCCAAGAGCTGATTAAAAAAAGCATGAAGAAGAAATAGGCAAGGAGGCCTTCCACCGTTTCAAAGAGCTTCTCCTGGTGCTCAATAATTGACCTGAATGGATGGAGACGCACCCATGACGTACAGCCAACTCCTGATTCCAGGGATTTTCCCCATCATGTTCTTGGTGCCCACGCCGTTGTTCGCTGGACCCATAGATTTTAGTGATCACCCTCATCGGGAAAGTGTAGGCGCGGTGCATGAAGCCGAACACGAGGTGGACCATGCGTGGGAGGTGTATCACAGAGCGGCCTTGGGGGGGACGGTGGCAACGCCGAAACTACAGGCCGAGATCGAAGAACACTTGCACCAGGCACGAACCTTGATCACTGAGGCCCAAGAGGCTGCCGACCAGGACAACCCCGTCCAGGTGGAGCGTCTCATCAGGCAAGTGCGCATCCATACGACTCATGCGATTGAAGGGAGCAAGGAGTCGAAGCAATGACGACCGTGTTGTGGACCTGCCGAACGCAACGATCACATATGGCTATGGCCGTGGTCGCTGTTGTTGTCTTCACACCATGGTTCTCTCTGGTCGCGCCAGCCGCCTCAAAAGAGCTTGATCCTGTGCCGATGATGACTGTCCCAGCTGGGAAGTTCTTGATGGGTTCTCAAGAAGGACAAGGTCGGGCCGATGAGCGTCCACAGCGAGCCGTGTATCTTGATGCATTTGGCATCGACCAAGTCGAAGTGACGAATGAGCGGTATATGGCTTTTGTGAAAGCCACCGGTCATCGTACCCCTCCGAATCCTTACGGTACCGGCCCCCTCGCCTCTCTCACGGGCATTGAACATCTGCCGGTGGCCCAAACAACCTGGTATGACGCTAAATCCTATTGCGCATGGGCCAAAAAGCGACTTCCGACAGAAGCGGAATGGGAAAAAGCCGCGCGTGGGACTGACGGACGAATGTATCCGTGGGGGGATGATCCTCCCACGGCGAGGCACGCAAACTTTGATCGGGAATGGGACGATGAACGCACGCTCCATGTCGTTGGGTCACTGCCGGACGGTGATTCCCCTTATGGAGTGAAGGACATGGCCGGCAATGTGAGAGAGTGGGTCTCGGACTGGTACGACCCGAACTACTACAAAGACGCCTCCAACCGAAATCCTCATGGACCGGACAAGAACGGAGTTGTTCGTTCGATCCGCGGGGGGTCCTGGCATAGTCCGGCGTCGGATATTGCGACATCCGCACGGGGGCGCGGAGGATTTGCACTGCAGACGCATGGCACAGGGTTCCGTTGCGCTCGCAGTCTTGAGCACGCACCGTAGCTGTTGCGTGAGTTTATGGATCATGTGCGATGAAACATGCCGATAACGACTTGGTTCAGGAGGCCGGTCCCTGTTGATCCAGGCGACGCTGAACTCCGCACGGCGTCGCCCGTTGAGGCAGACAGGCTCCCTCGTGATGGAGGGACCTGTCGCCTCGGCGAACAGGAACCTTTAAATCGGCGTTCGTCATTCGTAATGGATGAAAGGGGACAATCATGGACATGAGCATTATTTTCTTGTTTGCGATGGGATTCATGACCTGTGGCTTGGTAGCCGGACTGTATCAGACCGTGAGCCTGGCTGTGATGCGGCGGGCGAAAGACAAACGGTTTGCTCAGAAATAGGAAATGACCGATTGTTTCTTCATCGGTGATGAGGATTCTCATGGAAACTACTGGGGAATCAGGCACGCCATCGGCTCTGCCTCATCCAACGAGACAGGATGCCTGCACACGGTGTGGAGGGTTGATGGTCGTCGCGCACCATGTGAATTTGCAGGGCTATGCAGGTGGGGTTATCTTCAAGGGGTTACGGTGCACCAATTGCGGGGAGTTTATCGATGAGATGGTATTGTCGAATCGACTGATGCCACTGCCTCGGGCACTCGAAGGGCCTAAACAACGGAAGTTTCCACGACAGGTGAGCCATGAGAGATCTAGTGCAAAGAGACGTGGTGCAGGTAAATAAGGAGACGAGGGATCGATTGATCACACTCATGCCTATGATGCCGGGAATGTCGGGTGAGAGTATTGCTGAAGGATAAACCTATGAAAATCGTCATCACTGGAGGCACAGGATTCATCGGGCAAGCACTATGCGCCACTCTCATCCGGGGAGGCCATAGGGTTATCGTTTTAACCAGACGAATGGAGCAAGTTCATCATCGACCTGAATTGCCGGTTCAAGCAGTCGAATGGAACGCGCGGGACTCAGGGCCCTGGGAGCAGGTCCTTGAAGGAGCGGATGCGGTCATTAACCTTTCAGGTGCGTCAATCGCCGACGCCCGCTGGACGGATGCGCGCAAGCAAATCATCACCGAGAGTCGAGTCCTTACCACGCGCTTACTTGTCAGGGCTCTTTTACGCTGGTCCTCTAAACCCACCACATTCATCAGCGCCTCTGGAATCGGGTACTACGGCGCCACCAACGACCAATGGTTGGATGAGAGTGCGCCGCGCGGCGAAGGCTTCTTGGCCGATCTGTGTCTCGCATGGGAGTCAGAGGCGCTGCGGGCTGCGGAGTGTGGGGCGCGAGTCGTCACCCTACGCACCGGAATGGTCTTGGAACAAGACGGCGGGGCTTTACCCAAGATGCTAGTGCCTTTCCGATTCTTTGCCGGCGGTCCCATCATGCCGGGAAGTCAGTGGGTCTCCTGGATTCACCGTCGTGATCACATCGGGCTGATCGAGTGGGCTCTCGCCAACAACAGGATATCTGGCCCCCTTAATGCCGTGGCGCCAGAGCCGATCACGATGAACATGTTCTGTGAAGTTCTTGGGCGGGTGCTTCACAGGCCGTCGTGGCTTCCCGTTCCACGGTTTGCCTTGAACGTGCTCCTTGGTGAGTTGGGGACATTGATGACAACCGGCCAACGGGTGATTCCAGCGAAAGCCATGGCGGGAGGTTATTGTTTTCAGTATACAACGTTGGAACAGGCCCTGTGGGATGTGCTGATTAAGAGATCAGCAGCATAATAAATAGGAGGAACGCATATGCGAATCAGAAGCTTCCATATTGCAGCAGGGTTGCTGATGGGCCTTCTCCTAACCGGCTCAGCTCTGGCCGACGAATCTTCGAGCCAGGTTCCCTACGGTCATGGAACCGATACCAAAATGCATCAGGGGGTTATCGGGATCGTCCTCCAGATCGGAGCTGAGCGGATCGGTGATCCAGCCATCCTCTATGTGGGCATGGTCCATCCACAGGGCCCTGCGCAACAGGCGGGACTGCAACATGGAGATGAAATCGTCAGCGTTGACGGCACTACCGTGACCGGAAAGAGCTATGAGCAGGTGGTCCACATGATTCGAGGTGAAGTGGGAACCGTCGTGAAGTTGGGAGTGAGGGGAGAGAACGGGCTTCGGGAGCTATCCATCACGCGTGTGGCCGATGATAAGCTCCCGAAAGGAACGACGGGGCCGCATGGAAGTCCGGCTCGATAACCATTGATGAAAGAGGGACGGCACATGCGCGGAATCGTCTGGTTCAGAAGAGATCTTCGCCTCGCTGACCAACCGGCGTTGACCGTAGCCTGTGAAGAATGCGACGAGGTCATTCCGCTGTTTGTGTTCGATGAGCCGTTGCTGCAGTCACAGGAATTCGGATCAGCCTGTGTGAACTTTATGTTGGGATGCTTGGATGAGCTCCAAGCTTCTCTCGCGGCGCTCGGACTGCCTCTGCAGTGGCGGCGTGGGTCCCAAGTGGACGAAGTCTTTCGCGCGGCTCTTGAGTGGGAAGCCGACGCAGTATATTGGAACCGAGATTGTGAACCTCGTGCACTCGTGCGAGATCGGGCTATTCAGGAGCGGTTGGCTCAGGAAGGCATTGCCGCCAAGACCTTCAAGGACCATGTGGTGTTTGAGGCAGAGGAAGTGTGCGGGGCTACCGGGGAACCGATGCAGCGCTACAGCGCGTATCGGGCTCGCTGGTGGGCCAAATGGCATGCGGTCAAGCCGACAGTCCATGCTGTCCCACACCTCTCAGTGACTGCAAGGAAGGCTGTTCGATTGTCCTCATTGCCGCTCCCGACAGCCAAGGAGCTGGGCTATGAGAACCTTGTGCCATGGATCGCACCGGGGGAGCGTCGTGCCCGGGAACAGTTGCGTTGGTTCGTCGACGGCCCCATCCACCGGTATGCCAATGGTCGGAATCGTCCGGCAATCGATGGGAGCGCGAAGTTGTCCCCTCACTTGCGGTTCGGGACACTCTCACCTAAGGAGGTCGTCCATACCGCAATACATAGCCTATCCCACAAGGGGCCTGTCTCCCGCACAGATGTCCTGACCTGGATCGATGAACTGATCTGGCGGGAGTTCTTTCACCAAGTCCTAGCCGCGTTTCCGCATGTGATTAACGGCCCATTCCGTCGCGTAGCCGTGCCGCCGTCACGAGACCATGGCCAGGAGCGGGATGCCCTATTCCTGGCCTGGTGCAGTGGGCGGACGGGGTATCCGATCGTCGATGCCGGTATGCGGCAGCTCAACCAGACAGGGTGGATGCACAACCGCGTCCGCATGATCGTGGCTTCCTTTTTAATCAAAGATCTTCGGATCGACTGGCAGAGCGGTGAACAGTACTTCATGCGCCACCTGCTTGACGCCGATGTGGCGGCCAACAATGGGAATTGGCAATGGTGTGCGTCGACCGGGACGGATAGCATGCCGGGCTATCGGATCTTTAATCCGGCGCTTCAGAGTAGAAAGTTCGACCCTGAGGGGGCTTACATCCGCTGTTACGTTCCTGAATTGACTCATGTATCAGCGAAGAAAATTCATGAGCCGCATCTCATGACCGCTGAGGAGCAGACGCTCGCTGGATGCCGAATCGGGACCGACTATCCTGCTCCGGTGGTGGATCACCAGCTTGCGCGTCAGGAATATCTTCATCTCGGGAAGCAGGAGGCAGTAAGATGACGGCTTCCCCGATTCGCCTTGGCATCAGCCGGTGTCTGCTCGGAGATGAAGTTCGCTTCGACGGAGGACATAAACAGGACCATTTCCTGACGGATGTATTGGGTCGTTACGTCGAGTGGGTATCAGTCTGTCCCGAGGTGGAGGCGGGATTGGGTATCCCTCGCGAAGCCATGCGGTTGGTTGGGAATCCACGGCAACCCCGACTCATCACGATTACGAGCCAGCAGGATCACACTGCCGCGATGGAGACGATGATTGAGGAGCGTCTCGACGCTCTCAACAAATTGAACCTCTCAGGTTTTGTCTTCAAGCGAGGTTCACCCAGTTGCGGGGTCGAACGGGTGCGTGTGTATACGCCGCAGGGGATGCCGAGTCACAGTGGCGCGGGAGTCTTCGCAAAGGCCTTTCGAGATGCATTTCCTCTTATTCCTGTCGAAGAGGAAGGCAGGCTCTGCGACTCGGCACTCAGAGAGAACTTTATCGAGCGTGTGTTTTGCTATCGTCGACTGCAGGACCTGCTACAAAATGGGCTCAACAGGCAAGATCTCATTCGCTTTCACACGATCCATAAGTATTTGTTGCTGTCCCACAGCCCACAGCACTACAAGACGATGGGGCAGCTCGTCGCTCAGGCAGAACGGTATCGCCCTAAGGACCTGACGGTGAAGTATGCCGATCTCTTTATGAAGACGTTGGCCGTGAGAGCGACGGTACGGAAACATGTGAATGTCTTGCAACATATCGTCGGCCACTTCAAGAAACGAATGAGTCCACGTGAAAAGGCCGAGCTGTTGGGTGTGATCAATGACTATCATCAGGGACTCACTCCCCTGATCGTTCCGTTGACGCTGCTGAAGCACTACGTTCAGGTCTTCGACGTGAGCTACATCCGTGACCAGGTGTATCTTCATCCGCATCCCAAGGAACTGATGTTGCGGAATCATGTGTAGAAAGGAACGGACATGCCGCACGCTGTCATAGAAGCAGTCGGAGATCTTCAGGCGTTGTATCAGCATTTCACGCCAATTCTTCAACGGACTGGAGCCGAGATACTCAAGGTTCAAGAATTCTACCTCTCTAGAAGCGGCAAGGATGCTTTGCTCGAGTCTGTGGCGATCGAACAGGGCACCTCAACCAACTTCTTTATCCAGCTCAAGCTACACGAGAAAGCCATCACCGTGCGGTTGCTGCCTGCCACAGATCCTGAAAAAACTCCTGCGGTCAAGAAACTGATGGCCCTCGTGGTGAAGTTTATTCGAACCGTGTACCCGGGGAGTCGCTATGGGAAAACCAATCTCCAAGAATACTTAGCCCCGACGGACTCTGTGAGCCTGTGAAGATGGTGTCTCTACAGATCGAACTCGGATACACACGAGGCAAAGGAGGACTATGATCTCGCTGAGAATGCAGTGGCTCTGTGCGGTGAGTTTCGCGATCAGTAGTGCGGTCCTACCCATCGCCTTCGCAGAGGAAGGTGTATTTGGCACGCCGAAAGAAACAGAGGGCACCAGGATTTTTAAAGCTGCCGAACACCCGTTCTACAGTGGAAAGTTCAGATTCACAGGTGCGGCCCCGCTGTTGATCGGCAGCATGAAGGATCAATCACCTTGGGACCATCTTGATTATGCCGGCAAGCATCTCACTCCGGTACAGGGCAGCATTGATATCGAGGTGAACGAGGTGCTGAATAGTGGCCGTGTGATTGCGCAATTTACGGAAGAAACGGATCACTATCGGATCGTCTTTGACCGCTTCGCCGCGAAACAGCCGTTCCACGATGGTGGAATTGCCACGAGGGTCTATGAGCACGGCGATTCGAATAACGGCGATCCCCTCTATCCCAAGACCTGGTTGTACTTGGCAGGCTGGGGAACCGCCACCGTCTACAGAAATGATGAGGTGCTTTATAAAGACTATGACGCGCATTTTATGGTGATGGAACGCTCCCGGGATCCTGATACCCATCAGGTTCAGTATCCGGTGAAACGCATGCTACCGGGAGGTGAGACCGATCCAGCTGGAATGGAGATCGATCTGTGGGTTCGATCAAAAGAACAGAACACAAGGAATTTTCCACCGTACGAGACCTTCATCCATCTCTGTTGGGAAGAAGTTACATGGCGATGAGCGTCCATAAACACGAGGCATCTCTACTCGACCTCTCAATGCGGGTAGGGTATGTCTATGTGCTCGTTCTCCTGTTCGGCCGTCTATCGCCCGCTTTTGCACTCTGTGATCGAACGTTTGCCAAGGGGCGTGTTGGGCTGTGGACCAAGTCCGATGCCGTCACATACTTTGATGATTTGCGTCTCGAAACGGCTCCGTGAAGTATTTGGCAAAGGATCGGTCGGTTCTCACACAATTGCGCGGCCACGAAACGCCGTGCGCATTAGCCATAGGAGACGAAACTTATGAGCGATTCGATGAAGGGGGTTATTCTTGTAGGTCATGGTGGCATCCCCAAAGACTGCCCGCAGGATCTGGTCACGAAATTGAAACGATTGGAAGCCCAACGGCGTGCGGCGAAACAGCCTCCGTCCCCTGAGGAACTGGAATTGGATCAGAAAATCCGTTGTTGGCCACGAACTAAAGCGACCGATCCTTACCAATCGGGATTAGAGGCCGTGGGGGCCGTACTGCGCCCACATCTGGGTGGTGTCTTGTTTGCCATGGCCTACAACGAGTTCTGCGCTCCGACATTGGAAGAAGCCGTGGAGGATTTGGTGAAACAAGGCGCGACATCTATTACCGTGTTGACCACGATGTTCACGCCGGGCGGTTCCCATTCGGAAGTCGAGATACCGGAGATTCTTGAGCAGCTTAGGCCGAAGTATCCCGATGTCGAATTACGCTATGCCTGGCCATTCGATTTGCAACTGATCGCGAAGACTTTGACGGAGCAGCTACGGAGATGGTCGTGACAGGTTCTTCGACGACAAAGCCGGGAAAATGTGACGGCCGAAGAGGCTGCATGTCTCCAGTGGCTCAAGAGGTGAAATAACTCACCATGTCCGCAACTCCAAACGTGCTCATCATCGGGGCCGGCGTTGCCGGATTAGCCTGCACGCGTCGTCTGACAAACGCAGGCCTCGCTTGCACGGTCCTTGAAGCGTCCGATGGCATCGGAGGACGTGCCCGTACGGATCGTGTCGAGGGCTTTCAACTCGATCGTGGATTTCAGGTCCTTCTTGCCGGCTATCCGGAAGCGCGCGAGGCGTTGAACTATTCTGCATTGAAGCTCATGCCGTTCCACCCCGGAGCCCTCATTCGCCACGCCGGCCGCTTTCACGTAATGAGCGATCCCTTTCGCCGGCCGCAAGATCTTCCAGAGATGTTGCTCAGTCCCATTCAGGATGCTGCGTATGCGACGAGACATCTTGCAGCAGCACCCCGTCTCTCAGATGAAAGACCCTACCCAGCCGACTCGCGATGTATTGCGGGCTTATGACTTTTCGGACGCTATGGTGATGCATTTTTTTCGACCGTTTCTCAGCAGCGTATTCTTGGAAACGGAATTGAGCACGCCTTACTGGATTTTTGAGCTGGTCTGGGGGGCTTTCTGCCGAGGAGTTACTGCCTTACCGCGAGACGGTATGGGCGCCGTTGCACAACAACTCGCAGCCAACCTGAACCCGGGGACAATCCGCTTGAACCAAACCGTCCAACGGATTCAGGGATCCAGCGCGATGTTGGAGTCCGGGGAACAGCTTGCAGCCGATGTCCTCGTGGTGGCGACGGATGACGCGACTGCGGCCCGTTTGCGTGGAGATGACAGACCAAGCGCCTCAGCTCGTGGCTCAGTTACGCTCTATTTCGATGCCCCCGCTGCTCCGCAACGAGGACCCTGGTTGATGTTAAATGGGGACGGTGATGGGGTGGTCCGGACGGTCTGTGTCTTGAGTGAAGCAGCGCCCTCATACGCGCCGTCTGGGCGCGCCTTGATCTCAGTAACCGTGGCTGAACAGATTGATACGCACATTGATATGTCACAAACGGTACAGGGACATCTTCGCTCTTGGTTCGGCTCGCAGGTCAACGAATGGCGTCATCTGCGGACTGATCGCATTCAGCG
Organism: Nitrospira sp. CMX1; assembly: GCF_054902215.1. NCBI lineage: Bacteria > Pseudomonadati > Nitrospirota > Nitrospiria > Nitrospirales > Nitrospiraceae > Nitrospira > Nitrospira sp. CMX1. Next base: position 100,164 of record NZ_JBUBKD010000062.1, read on the forward strand.
TGCGCTATCCCCACTCAATGCGTGTTCACCTGGGAACCGCACCATCTCACCGCGTCAGGCTGAGGGACTGTATCTTTGCGGAGATTACCGGGAAAGCGGGACGCTGGATGGGGCGCTGTTGTCGGGACGGAAAGCAGCTGAGGCCATCCTGTCCGATTACGCTTAATCTTGACTTGAGCGATCAGTGTTTCCTGGACGTATTGGATCACCAGCCCGATACCGAGCAGACTTTGACTAACGTCTTGAACAACTTCTCAACGTCCACAAGCGATCGTCATGAGTGCGCAGTAGCCGTGCCACTGGCCGAGGTCGTTAATTGGCCTGTGGCTCCAGTGGTGCGTCCTGCAGCTCCTGAACCCATATGGTCGGGAAACCATGTCGTTTTCACTGGTTGGCTTTTGCGGTTCTGACAGTCATATTCCCGCAGAGTGATTTTTGAAAGCGCGGGGATGCTACCTTCCGTCTGGTTAGTCCTATAGTCGAAGAGGTCTGTCATCGTGACGGTCTCGTCCGTCTTCCGAATACTGCCGTGATCAGCATAATAGACATAGGTCTCGGTCTCTCCGATCTTGGTCCACTCCGCTGCGACGCTTGGTGGTGAACCGGACGGTGTCTCACCCCCTGTACAGGCCGCCATCATTCCATAACTCAGTACCATCAACATCAATAGTGGTTGCATATTAGCCTCTGTTATCCGGACGTAACGCCGGCAGGACTGTACGGCAGGCGACTTTCATTTCCGTATCGTCGTCGCTGCCCGGAACCACGCGTGACCACTCACGCGTGGCTGGCGCCGCGTAGAGGACAGGGCCTTGCGCCAAGGCTAGCGGGTAGTACCGGACGTAGAGGGGCCGGCTCTTTCGTTGGTCACAGTGATATTGCCGTTTGATCTTCAATGACCGGTAGGGACCACGTGGGATAGCCCGCTCTACTCGAAAGTCCCGAAGCGTCCAAAGAGTGACTGTTGGTCCCCATGCCCCAATACTGGTCATATTCACGTAGCGGTCGTATTTATGTGTTCCCCCAACTCGCACCCACTCATCCGCTGCAAGGCCGGTGACCGGTGCGTGATATAGAAACAGGCCGAGACCAAGACCAATCTTGAGATGAAGCCGATTCCTCAGCATGCGTCATTCCTTGTCGGCGCAGACCGTCAGCTTGCCGTCAAGGCTTTCTCCACATCGGCCAGAATGGTGGGTGACAAAGGATTCATTCCGGGGTCATATTTTCCGATGACGTTCCCGGAGCGATCCACTAAGTATTTCTGGAAGTTCCACGTCACACGGCCAGGGAACGCACTCTGCTCGGTCAAGTATCGGTAGAGTGGATGCTTGTCTTTCCCCACCACGCTGATTTTAGAAAACAGGGGGAAACTGATGCTGTATCTGGTGTAGCAGAATCCTTTAATTTCTTGGTTTGTGCCCGGCTCTTGCTGCCCGAAGTCGTTGGCCGGAAATGCCAGGACCTCAAATCCCCGTTCCTGATACCGCTCGTACATTTCCTGGAGGTCGGCATACTGGGGCGTATTGCCGCACATGCTTGCGGTATTCACAATGAGCAGCACCTTACCCTTGAATGTCTTGAGATCGACAGGATGGCCGTCGATATCTGGGAGACGAAATCCATAGAGAGGTGCCGTCGTGACCCCAGCATGTAAGGGCGCATTGGATTGTTTCTCGTGCGCATAGGTTTTCGAGGTCGAGAACGCACTAAACCCTAGTCCCAGCAGGATAAGGCCAGGGAGGGCAAAGAGAATTTTTAAGTAGATCAACATGATGAGCGTCTCCTTTCCATGGCAGTAACTGGCAGGCTTTTCGTAAACGTATCTGGAGTGTCCATAGTTTGTCAATTATATATTTTGACAAACTATGGACATAGTGGTAGAAATATATCTAGCAGCCTTTGAACAAAAGAAGCTGTACGCGTTAGCTGATGAGTTGCAGACTGGTGCCTCCAACTAAAGCTGTCATGCAATGGAGTTGGATCTATTCCGATGCCGGCTACGACAAGGACATGATCGTTGGATTAATAAGACACTTGAGAAGAAGTAGAAATAGGTTCAACCGAAGTCATGATCATGAAGATTTCTTCATGAAATTCTAAGGAGGCCTTCATCTTTCACAGAGTATGCTTTCTAAATAGGGGTGAAAGGAGGTGAAAGTCGATGATGATTTTCATTGTAAGTCTCGCGCTGATTGTCCTCGCTGGGACACTACAGCGAGGGATGTGGAGTCCTAACCCGATCAGATTGAAGCGACCAGTCCCATCTCGCAAAATTCTCGGTGTGCTCGTGGTTTTCCCAATGATTCTGCCGGGTCTAGCAGGCGCGCATGGCAATGTGACCATAGAAGAGGATAGTTGTGTTCAACGAGTCGGCGGGAATCTCGTTCATTTCAACGCCTACCAGCCGCAACATGCAGCGAAGGCGCAGTACTGTACTGAGATCCCCGGTGAAGGCGATACGTTTCTCGTGGTGGATCTCGTCGATCCGATCCTGCGCAATCTTCCGATAGGCGTGCGGGTTATCAAGGGAGTGAGCGAGACATCGGAGGAAGAGACGGTTGCCTACTGGCCGCCCACGATTCATCCGGACGGAGTGCTCCGAGGAGAAGCCAAGTTAGCCAAAGGGCTCTATAAGTTAATCATTGCGCCGGAAGGTTTCAGCTCATCCTCTTATTTGTTACGGGTGCAGCAAATCGATTACGCGACAATTGCCCGCAAGACCATTGGACCGATAACCATCATTCTCCTTTTCGTCGTGATTGGTTATGAGTTCTCCAAATCAAGACTATCGAGGAATGGGCGGATCTTGGGCAATTCTTGAGGATTAAATCGATGCGGAGGTGGGTCTAACAAGGAGGTTCGATCATGGCAGCATCAAGCGAGCGGGGATATGATGTGTCGCAGTGGTACGATTCGAAGCCGGTGAAGATCGGCTGGTTTGCGATGTTGGCGATCGGGGTGTTTTGGGTGGTGTATCAGCGGACCTTCGGGTATTCGCACGGGTTGGATTCGATGACCCCGGAGTTTGAGTCGGTGTGGATGGGGCTGTGGCGGTTTAACATTGTGGCCAATGCCCTGTTCTTTGCCACCTCGATCGGGTGGATCTGGGTGACGCGGGATCGGAACCTGGCGAACCTGGACCCGAAGTTGGAGCTGAAGCGGTACTTTTACTGGATGGGGTGGTTGGTGTGCTACATCTGGGGCGTGTACTACGCGGGGAGCTACACGTTGGAGCAGGATGCGGCGTGGCACCAAGTGATCATCCGGGACACGAGCTTTACGGCGAGCCACATTGTGGCGTTCTACGGGACGTTCCCGTTGTACATTACGTGCGGCGTGTCGAGCTACCTGTATGCGCAGACGCGGTTACCGCTGTACAGCCAGGCGACGTCGTTTCCGTTGGTGGCGGCGGTGGTGGGGCCGATGTTCATTCTGCCGAACGTGGGACTCAACGAGTGGGGCCATGCGTTCTGGTTTGTGGATGAGCTGTTTGCGGCACCGTTGCACTGGGGCTTCGTGACGTTAGGGTGGTGCGGGTTGTTCGGGGCGGCGGGCGGCGTCGCGGCGCAGATCGTGAGCCGGATGTCGAATCTGGCGGACGTGATCTGGAACAACGCGCCGAAGAGCATCCTGGATCCGTTCCCGGCCCAGGTGCAGCAGGGGGCCAAGAGTGTGTACTAAGTAAGTAGGGTGAGGAGTCGTATGGATGCGGCCCGGTACTCCGGATGGGGTGCCGGGCCGTGTCGTTTCTTCGTGCAAGGAGTTGATGAGTCTAGGTTATTGGGTCGTCGATCAGAGCTAGACTGTTACATGTGGGTTGAGGTTTAGAATTGTGGAGAGAGGAGAGGGTTGATGTCTACCGAGCGAATCTGTCCAAGCTGTAGTGCAGAGAATGTTCAGCGAGTGGGGGATATCTTCCGAATGGCTACCTCGAACAAGGCTCTCAATGATCTTCCTAAGGCTTATCACCCACCGAGGGCGCCGTGGGCCTACCTCCAAGGGTTTCTGCTGGGTATTCCCGCAAATGCGGCAGTCATGCTCAGCATGGGCCCCCCCCAAGGATCGGAATCCCAGATGGCCGTTGGCGAACTTGCTTCGTCGCTGGCTTTTCTAGGGGTGTGGGTGGGGTATGGGCGGTTGAAGACAAAGAACTATAGTAAGAAGCTCGATGAATGGAAGGAGACAATTGCCTCGAAATTTCTTTGCCGGAAGTGCAGCCACGCGTTTGAGGCGTAGGGAGTCGTCTTTAGGAGCGCTTGTGTTGTTGGTGTAAAACGGCAGGGCGCTTTAGAGGGCGCCCTGCGTGAAGTTGTTCTACTTACAGGAGGATATCGGTGCCGGTAGCTGCCGGATTGACGAAGAGCACTGGGCCGCCCAATAGTTGAATCTCAAATTCAGCAGTTGAATCCGTGTCGGTGTTACCCTGTACAATCCCGCTGGCATATCGGAGTTGGCCTGCTCCCGTAAAAACACCCCCTCCAATCCATGTGAAGGTTTGATTCCCAACCAGTAAAACATTGGCATCGATATCGGCGAGGTCAATCTGGTCGCCGATCCCACTGCCTGCTTGAAAATTAATGATGGCATCTTTCCCACCACCAGCTAGGCTGTCGGTGACTAATTTGTACTTGAAGTGATCGGCACCCAAGCCACCGATGAGAGCATCTGCCCCAGCTCCACCGATCAACAGGTCATCTCCGTTGCCGCCCTCGAGCTGATCAGTACCATCTCCGCCGTTTAAGGTATCGTTGCCATCTAGACCAGAGAGTACGTTGCTAGAACCATTCCCAGTGATGACATTATTTTTTTCATTGCCTGTGCCATTAGCTGCGGCGGTGCCGGTCAGAGTGAGGAGTTCGATGCTGCTACCCAGGGTATAGGTCACGGATGCTCGGATGAGATCCTGTCCGCCAAGTGCATCATCAAATGAGAACTCCTGCACCACATCGTTCGTGTTGTCCACAATATAGATATCGTTCCCATCCTCACCGTTCATGGTATCGGCCCCAGCCCCACCGTTCAAAACATCGTTTCCGCTTCCACCATTGAGGAAGTCGGCCCCAGCCCATCCGTTCAACCGATCTGTGCCGCCGCCGCCGGCGATGGTATCGTTGCCATCCAGCCCTGCGAGTATGTTGTTGTTGTCATTGCCACTGATGATATTGTTCCGTGCGTTGCCGGTACCATTAATAGCGGCAGAGCCGGTCAGGGAGAGGTTTTCGATCCCAAAGCCAAGCGTATGGGTGACGGAGGCCTGCACGCTGTCAAATATCCCACCCAGCTCATCGTCAAAGGACTCCTTCGCCACGTCGCCTACGTTGTCTACAATGTACGTGTCGTTCCCGTCTCCACCGTTCATGACATCGGCATCGAGCCCCCCATCCAGTGTATCGCTCCCATCGCCGCCGTTCAGGGTGTCAGCTCCAGTTCCCCCGTTTAATTGATCGAAGCCGTCGCCACCGTTCAATGTGTCAACCCCCGTGTCACCGTTCAGTTGATCGTCCCCGTTTCCGCCTTCCATGAGATCGTCCCCGGCGCCTCCGTTCAGGATATCGTTGCCACTTCCGCCATCAAGCTTGTCGTTGCCATCGCCACCATTGAGGGCGTCATCGTGCCTTCCGCCAAAGAGCTGGTCATCCCCACCAAATCCGTTCAACTCGTCAGCATTGGGTGTACCAATGAGGACGTTATTACCGGATGTTCCGTTGATGATTGCCATCTTAACCTCCTAATCAGTGGTTTGCTTTCTTGCCTCGAGCCTTTTCACGGGTTTGATGAGAGGGATGGTGCCTGTGGAGACACGTCACCCTTCGTCATGGCTCATCACCGGTGCCCAGCGTACCTCGATGCGCCCTCTGCATCTCGGGATTCACCTTGTGTTGTTCCGTGCGGCGGATCCCCATCGAGGGAAGGCGTGAAGTCCCGAGAGCGTGCAGGACGGAGTAATGCGTTGACATTCTACTCACCTGCCGCGGTGCTTGCCCTGAACGTCATCTGCCTCTCTGTCGTCTCTGTGAAATGGAATGGGTGATATTATCTACGTGAATATCAGCTCGTCAGGTAGATGCATTCCACCCTAGATGGACTAGGGTATTTGCCATCGCCATCTTTGACGAGTCACCTGAGAGGAATGGATTTGTAGTCCTGGCTTCTTCAGCTGTGATCGGGTTGAAGACGAACCCTTATTTACAGTACCGGCGTGCGCACCCCTGAGGAAGTCATTCGAGTATCCTGGAGGAGAAGTCAGCGGCCATGTCTCTCAAGAATAGTCAAGTATTCGATTGAGAATGGTGCAGGCAAGATGGATTTCTCACAACGACCTATTGTTCGGAAGCAGATGGTGTGCCCAATGGGAATTTCAATATCGTCTCTGGCTCATCTGATCATTCCGTTTTTTGGAGAAATTCCGGCCCGCGCCGCGTAATGCCATCGAGGAGGAGATTCGGAGCGGTCTGGGCCGGAGATTCTTCTGGCGTTTCGATCAGCGCAAGCCGGTTACCAGCGATCGCGCTTTCCACCACGGCCACCGCCGCCACCGAATCCACCACCGCCGCCAGAACGCTCCATTGGTTTCGCTTCATTGACCGTTAACGTGCGGCCACCCATCTCCGTGCCGTGAAGCGCCGTGATCGCGGCTTGTGCCTCAGCATCCGAAGACATCTCCACGAAACCAAATCCACGCGACTGCCCCGTGAACTTGTCTGCGATGATCTTCACCGAGGCCACCGTGCCATGCGCCCCGAAAGTTTCATTCAACTGCTGCTCGGTCGCCGCATAGGGCAACCCACCGACGTAAAGCTTCGAACCCATAATTGGGGTCCTCCTGTAATGATGATATTGTCCATGACGCGAGAGGACTTCGCAAAAGGAAGGAGAGACCCAAGAAAGTAATGAGTAAAGGGGCTCAGGTTAGACTTCCGATCACAGTCTCGGTAGGAACAACATCGGTAATAGGCCGTCTTTCGCTCGTTTCATGCGAGGCCTGACGCGATGAAACAGCTCTAGTGTATCAAGCTGCAACAGCAATAGCTAGCGTTCCTTATCCCTTGGTCCTTCAGTCTCTGTTAGCTATGGGGAATCACTGGCGCTTCGGCTGAAAGGATGAACAAGCGGTCAAGAATCTCTAACTAAGGTCTCCGGTCAGGCCTTACAGAATTAGTCCCATGAACGAACGGTTTGAGATGCGAGTTGATGAGAAAATACTATCGCGGGTTGAATAAGTGGCATGGCAAACAAAACGATGCGTCGACTCTCGGGCAGAGGCTGTGAGGCGGTTGCTCAAGTTGGGGTTGGGGAAATCGAGTGATGAAACTGTCCACTTCACTGACGGAGAAAAGCTCTTATTCTTCATGATGAAAGATCTTTACAGGCATCTCAAGGTACAAGGCGAGATTGATGCTGATTTCATTAGTATCCATGATACTAGAAGGACATTATTCGGCGGCTAAGTGGGACCTTCAACACACTTTCAATAATCATCATGATGACCCTTAGGACGTCCGATTCGTTGTCGATGTTCTTGATATGTGGTGCTTCATAGAAAGCGGCTATGAAAAGCTTTGATAATTAGACACATTGACGTGAGAAGCAGGTGTGTCATGTGAATGCTCCATAAGATCCAGTCACGCAGCGGGCGACATTCTAAGAGTTACTCCAGTTAGGACGAACATTTGGTCAAGACCCGTATGTATATCGCAACTGGCTCCAGAGTACGATGGCTCCCACATCGCGCATCTGACATGGAGACCCGAGCGCGAGGCTGATCCTCTCGCGTGACGCCGCTGGTTCCTCTCCGGCGGCGGGTCTTCCTTTTTTCCCAGAGGACCTGTGGAGGACAGCGGAGAAATGAGAAATCTTATAGAAGCTGTTGCTGAATTAAATTCGGATGTGGATGGAGTGGGAGGAGACGAGAAGGTCTACCGCTTCGAAGGGGAAGCGGCCGTGAATCGATTTTTCAACGGCTTAGCGTGCATTAAAAGGTTTGGTGTCCTCAATCGGATGTGAACCTTTCAATGTCGTCGTTGGCCCGCCTCGTGGTCCCGTTTGCGGGGGAGAGCAGGGCTGCTTAGTAGTGTTGGTTGACTTCCTGTAGAAGAGGATGGGAACGTTCCCATCTCTCGTCGTGCTACGGATTAGCCGCGTCTATTCTGCAAGTCCGGGACTTGAAGTTCTAATACCCCACTGATTCCCATAAATAAACCGCGATCTTACACGGTCCAATATTTATTTTTCCTGGGCCACTTGACCTAGTGGAAACTAGGCCTATCAGTACCCCTAGTTCTTTGGAAAGGAGCGCCAGGCGTCGTAACCTGGAGACAATTGGCATGACTCATCCAACTTGAAAAACAAGCCACCATTCCGTGTGTTGGTGGAAGCTGAGCTCACAATAGGCCTCTTCGGGATTGGTACGCCTGAAGGGGCTTTTTTATTTCCCTATAACCAGTGGAGGAAGATATGAGCAAAGGACGTGATCGGACCGTTTTTCAACGTGATGGTAAATGGGTCAACAAGAGGAACGATTCAGACAGAATTTCGAGCAGCCACGACACACAAAGAGATGCTGCGGCATCAGCTAAGCAAATGCTTCATAACCAAGGGGGAGGCGAACTTACCATCAAGGGAACTGATGGAAAGATTCGAAGTAAGGATACCATCTCGCCGGGAAACGATCCGTATCCACCAAGAGATCGTGAACATTAAATGGAAGACTGGCTTAAACAAGGAGGAGCTTTCCATGGCAAAGGAAGACAAGGGGAAAGTAAGGATGACCGTCATCCATTTTGAAACTGAATCGGATAACGCCACACTGGTAGAAAACATTCGGTCGATCGCAGGAACTTTGAGTAAAGCTTTGGCGACGCCTCAGCGATTGGTTTCAGCTCCTGCTCAAATCGCGACCACGAACGGTAAAGAAACGCTTTCCATTGTGGAAGACGTAACCGATGACGATTCGATGAAGGATGAGTTGTCCATGAGTGCTGTTTCGTCAGCAAAGAAGCCGACTAAGACACAGCCAAAGCTACGTGTTCCTCAGCCTGTCGATATTAACCTAACGGAAGGATCCATGCCTCTTAAGAAATTTCTTGATGATACAAACCCTGATTCTGACCTTAAAAAGTATTTGGCCATTACATGGTGGTTGAAGAAGTTCCGGAGTGTTGAAAGCGTGACGATGGACCATGCATACACGGGCTATAGGCATATGGGATGGCAGGTTCCTAAAGATGCATCGGCACCATTTCGACAACTGAAATCTGCAAAGTACGGATGGGTTGGTCCCGGCAGCACGGCAGGCTCGTTCGCAATTAATCATCTTGGAGAGAATAAAGTTGAGGAAATGGGGAAAACGTCAAAGTGACTCTTGAGGAGTTAGTAGGAGGAATAGAAGGTTTTGCTGGGTGGAGCCACCCGGACAAGATTCGTTTCTTTGCGTGGTTCCTGCATTCTCAAAAGGGGCAAGACCGATTTGTCCCGGCGGACATCCGTCAATGTTATGAAACTCTGTTCTTGGAGAAACCACTCGACGTTAATCCATATCTCTCGAAAATGCTCGACAGAAGTCCCCGAGAGGTTCTACGTGACTCCAAGGGATATATGCTTGAAAAGCGTGTAAGGGACAAACTGGAGCAGACGTATGGTCAGCGTCCTGTCACTATTCACGTAGGGCAACTATTAGCGGATCTCCCCGCAAAAATTCCAGATCTAGTCGAGCGTATTTACCTAGATGAGACTATTCGATGTTACCGTTGCCAAGCCTTTCGAGCAACGATTGTAATGGCATGGAACCTGGCCTATAACCACCTTCTGGAGTTTGTTGTAAAAGATTCATCGCGTCTCAACGCGTTCAACGCCCAACTGCCAAAAACATGCCCTAAGGCTCGAATTAGTGCTGTGTCAGTCAAGGACGATTTTGCTGAATTAAAGGAGAGTGATGTATTGCAGGTCATCCGATCTGCAAACATAATTGGGAACGGTCTTCACAATCTGCTAAAGGAAAAGTTGAACAAGCGCAACACAGCAGCCCATCCTTCAAGTGTGGATATATCGCCACATACTGCTGAAGAATACGTTATCGATCTTGTTACGAACGCCATACTAAAATTGGTAGTGTAGCAATTATCCTCATGCTTATCTGTGGTTAGATCACGTTGATGAAAAGTCTGTAGACAACCCGCCGCAGGACACTCAACAAGAGGAATCACTAACACAAACGTTAGAATTTGTGATAGCAAACCCTACCATGGATCCATGGTGTGTCAGTGTGTTTTGGCGCTGACTCGGCCCCCAACACTAGGTCTTCAACCGTTTCTTCACAGTCATGCGAAAACTCTTGTAGGTTTCCCATGACTTTTCAAGCTTGCTACACAGTTCAGCCCACTGCTTGTCATAATAATCCTTATCTATCGGGTCGGGATAGAACTTATGCCAACCACCGGACACTGAAAAGAACGTTCGGCTCACGAATCCCAAAAGCTCCGTCATTTCATCTCTGAGTTCCTCTGCCGCCTTTTGTAGAGTGCTATCGAGGAACCTGTTCTCAATGCGGGACAATGCTTCAATAAGGTCACCAAGGGTATGGTGATCCTCACGGTTAAGTCTACTATTATAGATACGGCTGTTTAGGATTTGGTCGATACGGCTCTCAGTTCCGATTGCATCGATTTTCCTGAAAATTGCTACGTCATGATCTCTATCGACACCAAGACGGCCTTGGACAAAGTTAAGAACCCATGAGAGGAACGGCTTGAAAAACGATATCGATAACCATTCCATACAGCCGCCTGGAGAGTAAGACGGAAATTGAAGTTGATTGAAAATATACCATGTACATCCCTCCTAGCCCCACCGTACGATGCCTCCCACGTCGCGCATCTGACGTGGAGACCCGAGCGCGGAGCTGATGCCTTCACGTGATGCTGCCGGTTCCTCTCCGGCGGCGGGTCTTCCTTTTTTCCCAGAGGACCTGTGGAGGACGGCGGAGAAATGAGAAATCTTATAGAAGTTGTTGCCGAATTAAATTCGGGTGTGGAGTGAAGTAGGAGGAGGCGAGAAGTCTAACGCTTCGAAGGGGAAGTGGTGGTGAATAGATTTTTCAACGGCTTAGTCTGCATTGAAAGGTTTGGTGTCCCCAACAGGGAAAACCGCGTCAGGGCGTGTGGTTTTGCCGTTTAGGTTTCGCGTTGTTGTAGACGCAGCCTAGCGGAAAACCGAGGCTCTGTGGACGCATCAGAATCAAGCCAGAAGCCCAATCCCCGCAATCTCCGGCACGGCCTTAGCCTGATGAAACGTGCCATCAAGGAGCACGGTGCACGGGCACTAGACCGCCGAACCCGCGTGAGCAAGGCGCTCGACCAATGGCGGGATCAACTGATCTCGGACCTTGGTGGACCGGAGCAGATCTCGACCCAGCAACGGGCCATTATCAACGTGGCCGTCAAGACTAAGTTACTCCTCGACAGCGTTGACGCCTGGCTCCTCCAGCAACCCAGCCTCATCAATCTTCGCAAGCGAGCCGTTCATCCGGTAGTCCTTCAGCGACAGCAACTTGCCGACAGCCTCATTCGTGCAATGGTCCAGCTTGGGCTTGAGCGGAAGGCCAAGGTACTCAGTCTCAACGACTATCTGACTAACGGGAAGCCCAAGACCCCGGCTCCTGCTTCCCCCTCCGCTGTCGTTACACAGGCGCACACCCCTGGCGGGCCTGATACGAGCCAGGAGGTGAAAGAGGTCACACCGTGAATATCATCGAGGCGGTAGCCGATCCAGCGCTCTTCGGGGCCATGCCTGCGTTCAAAACGTTGGACTCCTGGCAACCCTGGTTGACGTTTCTCCGAGCCGTGTACGGCCTCCCGATGTCTGACCAAGACCTGAAGCGGTTTCACCAACACACAGGCCGTGAGGAACCTCATCCTGGTGGCTATCCCGAAGCCGTGTGTGTGGTCGGTTGTCAAAGCGGAAAGTCTCAAGTTGCGTCCATTGTTGGAACCTTTGAAGCGATGAACGCCGTCTTAACCGGTCAACGGAATGTCTATGTGCCATTGATTGCCCAAGACCTGCGCGGCGCTCAGCGGGCCTTATTCGGCTACGTCAAGGAAGCTGTGACTAGCTCTCCATTACTCAAGAACGAAATCACCCGTGAAACCGCCGAAGGGTTGGAACTGACTGGCGGGGTGACGATGAGCGTTTATCCCTGTCGTCCGGCATCGATTCGCGGCATCCGTGCAGCCTGCGTCATTATCGACGAACTGGCCTTCTTCATCAGCACAGATGGACGGCCCACCGATATGGAAATGTTGCGAGCGGCCCGTACCCGAACAGCCACCACCGGCGGCAAGGTATTGATCCTCTCCTCCCCTTACGGTCAGAGCGGGGCCCTGTGGGAGCTGCACCGTCGCCACTTCGGTCAAGACGAGTCGTCGGTCCTGGTCTGGCAAGCCTCCGCACCGGAGATGAATCCGACGCTTCCGACCGACTACTTGATCCGGATGGAATTGGATGACCCCGACGCCTTTCGGAGTGAGGTGCTGGGAGAATTTCGTGCGGGCTTGTCGGCGCTCTTCGATCCGGACGCGCTGGACGCCTGCGTGGAATCAGGCATCTATGAGCGAGCACCGGAGGAGAGGGGCTCCTATGTGTCCTTTGTGGATGCGGCCAGCGGAAGTGGGAAAGATGCCTTTACTGTGGCCGTTGCTCACGCGGATGGTGAACGGGCGGTGCTCGACTGTGTACGGGCGTGGCGTCCGCCCTTCAATCCGAGCGGCGTGATTGCAGAGGTCGCGGATCTCCTCCGGCGCTATCAGCTTAGCAGCACGTGCGGCGACAAATATGCACCGGGCTTTGTCAGTGAAGGGTTTCGCGGCTGTGGCATCAGGTATCAACCCGCTGAGCGAGACCGGTCGGCGCTCTATTTGGAATGTTTGCCCGTCGTGAACGCACGCCGGGCGGTGCTCTTGGATCGACCCGACTTGCTGCGGGAACTCCGCGGCCTCCAACGGCGTCGAGGGGCCACCGGTCGTGATACGGTAGATCATCGATCGGGATCGCACGACGATCTCGCGAATGCTGCCGCTGGTGCGCTGACCCTCCTCACGGCGAAGCCACGTCTAGGGGTGTATATGGTGAATTTTTTGACCGGCAAGCCAATTGTTAGCGAGGAGGAAAAGCTGCTTCGGCGCGAGGCGGTGCGAATCGGGATGTCGGTGGAGGATCTCCGGCGTCTTCGTGCCTGACAAACTGGGGAGCGCGAGCACTCCAGAGGAGTATCGACACTTAACCTATATCTGAAAGGAGCACAACATGGGAACCGACACGATCAGCAATGCACTCAATCAAGAGCTGGGGCGAGTCGTCAAGAGCACGAGAACCGACACGCTCAACCTCAAAAACAAATGGACCGCCAAACTCCTAGAGGTCTTAGAGCAGCATGCGGTGGAGGAGAAGAAGGTCCTGCTGAATGAATCACTGAGCCAGCAGGGAAAGCAACAGGCGCTCGCGACGTTTGCGACCAATGAAACGGCCCCTCAGTTGAAATGGGTACGGAATCTCGTGAAAGACCGAGAACAGGCGGATCAAGGATACCGGACGCAATTCTACACCATCGATTCGGGCATCAAGGACGCGGCGGTACGGATGCCGACCTTCACGTATCTCTGGAGCAAGCTGGATACACTCGATTTGACCGGACGAATCACACGCTTTACGCAGGCGGCAGAAAAGAATGAAGTCGTCGTGATGACGGGAATGCTCGAAAATCCGCTGGGACAGATGGTGAACGAGGACGTGAAAGAGCGGGCCTTGACCGAGCGCGCCAAACGGTTGTTCCCACAGCACTACGAAAATTTTGAGCAGAACGCCTATCTACTGGAGTTCCTCCGAACCTACCGCAATTGGATCGGACGATGGCTCGCGGATGAAGTCGGGGTGGAGGTCAAGGTCATTCGTGAAAACTTGGGCGACGAGATCGCAGATGTATTGACCGTGCAACGGACCGGTGTCCGACCGGAAACAGACACCCAACTTGTGGGAGCGTCAAAGTAGTCAGGTGGCGTGGCGCGCCATCCCGCCGAGGTGGGGTTCTCCCGGTGGGAGGCCCCACCGCTACAATTCGCCAAACGAAAGGAGCACGAGATCATGTCTGGTACAGTGACAAGAAACGGGAATGTCTTCGCGATCCACACACGCTTAGGACCGGCCAGCATGAGCAGTGTCATTCCCTATGAAGATCGAAGCAGCAATGTTGTGGTTCGCTGGGAGGTTCGGTTGACGCTGAGTCGGGACAACACCTCACTCTCTGAGGATTTCGCGGTCGTACCAGATGGACCGTTCAAGCCGCTTGTCAACTATACAAAATTGGAGCTGCAACGCGTGCTCGAAAAGCTGGCGCAAAGTCCAGAAATGGAGCCGTATCTCAGGCGATTTGAAACTGTCTATGGGCAGGTGCCACACACCAGTTTTCTCGTGAGTCAATTGGTCGATTAACCTTCGTGGCGATGCGCGCCCCCACTAGGCGGGGCTCTCCGGTGGAGGGTGCCGTCGTCTTCAGCCTCTCGTTTCCTAGATCACAACGGTCGCTGCAAGCCTTGTCCAGTAAGGGCTCCCCCTCCATTTGAGGAATATCAGGTTGGTCCGTCTCAGCGCACCATGCTATCAGCAGGAACACAAGAGGACCAGCATGACAACACAGTGGTATTCACGGGTCGGAATCGGAATTGTGGGCCTTATGCTCACCGGATGTGCCACGATCGTAAACGGGGCCCATCAGGATTTGACGATCACCAGTCAGCCGAGTGCCTTGTGTGTGACAGTGGATGGGCAGGCCTTTGGCCCGTCTCCGGTGGTGGCGTCTCTTCGTCGTGCACATCCGCACACGGTCAAAGTGGAATGGCAAGGATATACGCCATTTGAAATGACAGTTACACCGGTCGTGAGTTCGATGATATGGGGAAATGCGATCTTGGGTGGTCCGATTGGCTTGCTGGTCGATGGGGTGACGGAGTCAGGCTATGAATTAGCTCCCCTATCTGTGCATGCCTTCTTCCCAACGGCAATCGGGCAGGGCCTTCAGCAGCGTTCGATGGAATGTCCGCTCTCGGAACTGGCGCTTGAACAACAGCGAAGCCGATTATCGAAGACACAACTCGCAAAGACAATGGTGGACGTCCGATCTGGCTACATCCCATACACGCCGAACAACGGAAGCCACTAACCGTCAAGAGAGAGGCTTGGAGCTTCGTGCGCAGTATCATCAACTCCTCAAAGAGTGATGTTACTACGTGGCTGAGAGACTGATGTTCGACGAAGAGACAGATGTGTAGGAGTGTGAGTGCGTCTGAGTCCGGCGTCTCCCTACATTACAGTCCGTTCCTATTGCGTGGATTTCAACCATGCCCTTTGTTCTCCGTCCATACCGTCGGTTTCATGTTGATCTTCCTGTGACCTACGAGGCTGGTTTTCAAGGTGGCCGGGGCACGGTCTGGAATATGTCTTGGAAAGGGTGGCGCTTGTCTGGCGATCTTCCGCTACAGCGTGGGGATGTGTGCTCACTACGCGTCAAGCTACCCACGAACAAGCAACTCTCGATATCGGCGGGGATTGTGCGATGGGTCAGGGGACAGGACTTCGGTCTTGAAACGTTGGTGCTGGACGGAAATGCACAGGCGCAGCTTGGGAAATACCTTCACGAGCGTATGGAGGAGTTGTGAGCAGCGACCATCCTTTCCCCAACTCAAGGCTTCTCATAACGAACCTCCCACTACGCCATTTTAAATTGCCATTTCTACTCTTCGCCGCTCTCCTCTTCGGCCAGAGTAGCTCTGTCTTCGCCAAGAGCGATGATAGCCCGCGATCTAGCGGGACGGGCTTTGTGGTGAGCCGTGAAGGACATGTGCTAACGAACCATCATGTTGTTGCTAACTGCCAAGCTATTCGCACCTCTACCAACGGAGCACAGAGAGACCTGTCTGTAATAGCAACCGACACGAATAACGATTTGGCCATCGTGAAACTACCGCAACCGCATTCAAGAGTGGCTCAATTCCGCGATGGCCGAACTATTCGCTCAGGCGACGGCGTGGTGGTTGTCGGCTTCCCCCTGCGTGGGGTACTGGCGTCCGAGGCCAACGTGACAACGGGAACAGTCAGCGCTATGGCCGGTATCGGGAACGATACTCGGTTTCTTCAGATAACCGCACCTGTTCAACCTGGCAATAGTGGTGGTCCCGCATTGGACATGAATGGTCATGTAGTAGGAATCGTGGTGGGCAAATTGAATGCATTGGCTATGGCTCTTGCCACAAGAGACATCCCTCAAAATATCAATTTTGCAATCAAGGATGCTGTCATTAAAGCCTTCCTAGAATCGCATAGCATCCGTTATGAAATGGCTTTGTCGAAGAAGCAGTTGGAGGCTGCTGACATTGGAGAAACAGCCAAGCAATTCACAGTTGTCCTTGAGTGCTATTCTGAAACAGTTGAAGCCAAACAGAGAGCACTGGAGGTAGAACAGCGGGCTCTAGAAAGAGAACGGCGAGCACTCGAAAAAGATCGTCGCAGCCTGGCAAAGGAACGTCAGAGAGAGCAGCAAGCGAAGGCTCTACGCGCACAAGAAGAAAACTCCAGGATTGCTAGGGATAAAGCCCAGGAAGGGCAGGTTGCCTCCGCTCCATCTTCATCCTTGTCGGAAGATCTCGCGAAAGACTTAGATGAGGAATTCAAAAAGATCAACAAGCTGGAGGTGCCCAAAGCTGTGGCGTCGGTCGATATTCCCTCAAAACCCGCGCCCCAGCCGGCTCCACAAGTTGAGGCAAAAGTGCCAAGCGTCAAGGCCGTCGATACGACGCTGAAGGTTTCAGGGATGGCTCCCGGGTCGAATGCCTATCTTGCGCTGGTGCGACAGCGCATCAGCAATTGTTGGAGCGCTCCGCCTCTGGATCTGACCAATCAGGCTTATGTGGTGATCGTCCAGTTCAGACTTCATCGAGACGGGAAAGTCACGGGTGTGTCCATCGAACAATCGTCCGGGAATGAGTATTATGACTTGGCAGGGAAACGGGCGGTGCTGAGTGCCAACCCTCTGCCTGTCTTCCCTGCGGATATTTCCGATTCGTATTTTGATGCCCGCTTCACCTTTACCGTCTCATCAACTGAAGAGAGCGTCGCTTTCCCATGAAACGGCAAGTTATCTTCCTGACTCTACTCCTCTTCGTTAGCGAGACCGAAGTATTTCCCTTCACCGGTAAAGTGGTATCGGTCCTCGACGGCGACACCATCGATGTTCTCCATAACGGCCAAGCGGAACGTATCCGTTTGAACGGGATCGATTGCCCGGAGAAGAAGCAGCCGTTCGGTCAGAAGGCCAAGCAGTTCACGTCGGCGCTGGTTTTTGGGAAAGAAGTCACCGTCCAGCCGAAGACCATAGATCGGCATAAGCGGACGGTGGGCGACGTGCTCTTAGCTGATGGGACCAACGTCAATCAAGAACTCGTCAAATCGGGCATGGCCTGGTGGTATCGCAGATACTCCAATGATGACACTCTCGGAGCCTTGGAATTGGAAGCTCAGCAAGCCAAGCGAGGACTGTAGCGTGATTCTCACCCCGTGCCGCCGTGGGAGTTTCGACACCCAAAGAAGAATGGAGCGGAACCAGCGGGGGTTCTTTCGGATGTCTCGAACGATGAGACGACGGGCATGCAGATCATCGGGAACCAACAATCCCGCGTCTACCATCGGCCAGACTGTCCCGGCTACACAGCGACCAAACCTAAGAATCGAAGGATGTTCAACAGTGAGACCGAAGCACAAGCCGCCGGATATCAACTCGCGGGGAATTGTCCGTAGCGCCGCTTGATCTATTCTATTCCCTTCCCTCATGCTACCATTCACCCCTCATTAGGCAACGATCGGGGTAGCTCTTCGATCGGCCCGCGTTCCTGGCGTGGGTGCCCCCGCTCCTTCTTCCCAGGATCCGACAGGAACGGGGCATGTCGCACCAACTGCCTTCTTTCCCAGAATTCGACGCCTTCCAGCCCAAGCATACAGGGGAAGCGAAGGCCTATCGAATGATCATTGAAGCGATCTGCAAGCATCTTTCAGCGGAACCCGCTGTTCATAAGCTTTTGGCCCATTGGGACAAGAAGATCGGGTTGAGCGCCCTCGCAAAGAAAACCGGCGGCGACGCATCGACCAAGCAACGAGAGCTTGCACAGACACGCTTCAAGAAGGCGGTATGGGGCATACCAACCATGATCAATGCCGAAGCCCTGGAAGCGGCCATGAAGTGGGAGTTGCCGTACCCTTGGCTCGTGTCCTGGCTCATCCAGTCGTTCATTCTGAAACATGGCGCTGAACCGGCAGGGCTTGCGTTCTCTCGTTCCTTTGAGGTCCCACCACTACGCTACTGGCTCGAAGTCACACTAGACTACGGAGACGCCAAGTCTCTCAAGCAGCACCTGGCTCGCCTGAAGAGAGAAGGACTTGCCCTGCTCAAAGATCCCAAAAGCCGGTCCCCCAAACAAGACGGCCATCTCTCCCGATATGCCTTCTGGTTGGTTCGCCATCATGTCGGCGGTCTCTCTATTAGCGCACTCGCAACCGAATGGCACAACAGCGAGCACATCACAGGACGAGGCCCACTCGACTGTCAAAACGACCAACGGACCGTCCGTATTGGGATTGATCGAGCCAAAGCGCTGCTTGACCTTACCGCCTATCGGATACAGGATTCTCCTGAGAGAAATTAGTCCCCTCGTTTTTACCTCGCCCAACTTCTCATTTTTTTCTATCTCAATCTGGGCCATGCTCCCTAAGACGCATGGACACCAACAAACCCAACGAAACACTTCCCGACCTGCTGACGCCGCGTGAGGCCTGGCCGATCCTGCGCTCTAGCCGCTCGACCTTCTACACCAAATTGAGGAAAGGCGAGATTCCTTCAATCCGGTTTGGACGCCGCCGGTTGATTCGGAAAGAGGATTTGCTCCGGCTGATGACGCCGTGAAGGAGGCTGTGCCGATGCCGACCACGCTCGTGAACAACTCCATGCTCCATTCCGCCCCTCATTCACTTGAGGCCGAACAGGCTGTGTTAGGGGCAATCCTTCTTATTGGCTCAGTTCCCTCACTTGTGCGGGATACGATCACACCGGGAGATTTTTATCGAACTGCGCACCAGGTCATTTTCCAAACCATGCTGAGCATGGCCGACGGCGGCCAATCCATCGATAACATCACGTTGACCGAGGCACTGAACGGAAAAGAGAAGCTGACCAGTATCGGCGGGGCCGCCTATCTCGGCGAGTTGATTACGACCGTACCGAGTGCCGTGAATATCGCCACGCATGCCCGCCTCGTCCTCGAGAAAGCCCGAATCCGAACGCTCAGAAATCATCTTGTTGTCACAATGGACAAGATCGGGCACGGGGCCGAGTGGGACGCCCTGGCCCCGATGGTGGCGCAGCTCAAGGACCTGACGCAGTCAATTACCCCACTGAATGGGAAGCCCCCGTCCAACGACTTAACCTCCGCCCTCTTGGAATATGCCGCCCTTGTGACTCTGGAGCTCCCAACGCGAAAGCACTATCTGTCTTGGCTTCCTGAGGGCGGCAACGTGATGGTCTATGGACCTCGCGGGATCGGAAAGACCTTCTTTGAACTGAGCCTCACGGCCTCGCTGGTGACGGGGACCCAATTTTTGAAGTGGCCAATCAGTGAATCCGTTGGAGTCCTCTACCTCGACGGAGAAATGCAGTTGGATGAACTGCGGGGACGGATTACCAATCTGCTTCCTGAGCCACCAAAAGCGCCTCTGCGCTTCCTCAGCTCGGAAATGGTCTACCATAGACTCCATCGGGATCTCGTTCTCTCGTCTGAGGCCGTCAGAGACGAAGTGATGACCATTCTCGATGCCCACCCAGAAATCCGAGTCCTGATCTTTGACAACATCTCCTGTCTCTTTGCGGGCCTTGATGAAGACAAGAAACGCGACTGGGAGCCGATTGCCGGGTGGCTCATTCGTCTCCGGCATCGGGGCCTGGCTACTGTTCTCGTCCATCATGCGGGCAAGGGTGGTCAACAACGCGGCACATCAGGAAGAGAAGATGCTTTGGACACGGTCATTGCCTTGAGCCGACCCGCCACCCATGAAGCGAAAGACGGCTGCCACTTTGAGGTGAAGTTTGAGAAGTGTCGTTCCGTCAAAGGTGACGCCGTGGGCCCGCTCGATGTGAAACTCACGGAAAAGGATGGACTGCTGACCTGGGAGCATAAAGATCTCGAACAGACCAAAGAAGGTCAAGTAAAGGCCCTTCTCGATGAGGGACTCACCAGCAATGCCGAGATTGCCGAGGCTCTGGGCATCACACGCGCCTATGTCTGGAAGTTACGCAAGAAGATTGAACAGGGGGGCGGACAATGACCAGGCGTTTCCTACCTGTTTCCTATTTGTGTTTCCTGGGCGACGCTCATGTTTCCTATTTTCATGGGCGATTGTTTCCACAGCGAAAACAGGAAACAAAACAAGGAAACCCCGCTGTGAGAGTGGCGCTGACGTGTTTCCTCATGAGTATACAGATGGGAAACATGTTTCCTATCAGAGCCCGTGTTGTTTCCTGGATGTTTCCTCCACGTGTTTCCTGGAAGCCGTCCAAGGGGTCTGAAGGTGTGACTGACAGAACTCCCGCGTATTGGGGAGAGCAACACAGGAAACACGGTTCCATTTTGTTTCCTGCCCAGGAAACACACGAACCTCGCTCTGGGAGCGGTGTTCGATTGATTTGGTTCCTATTTTTTGGGTGGAAACAAACAGGCCTCAAAATAGGAAACAACTCACTATCGTGTTTCCTAGACGCGGCCTGAAGGAGCCCTATGGGATCGACACAGACAACCCGGTGTCAGACCTGTCAGGCGGTCGTGAATCCCGCATGGGAGAGCTGTGCCGCCTGTCGGAAGCCTCTGATTCCTGACTGGGACACCGAGTATCGGCGGTTGGCTGATCTAACCGCCACGCTCGAACCGGGTGATCCTCACTTTCCGGCGCTCATGCAGACTTTTGATCGGTGTGATGAGGCCTTCGCTCGTGGTGATGTAGCCGGGTTTAAGGTTGCCGCTCGACAGGTGGAAACGATCCTCTCAGAACCCACACCCCAGGGCCGCCAGGCTTCGCCGGAACCACCCCTTCAAGCAGGCTGGATGATTGCCTATCGGGATCGGCGCAACCGACTCCAGGACGGCACGGTGAGCCGGTGCGAGTTGGGCGAGAAGGGCTGGACGGTCTACCTCGTAAATGGAACCACGATTCCGTTGAGATCGGTGACGAGTATCGGGGTGCACGGCGGAGCGGCCTGGGAAGTGAAGCGCCATGGTTCAACGGAAACGGGAAGGAGACTCGATGAAAATCAAAGTATCCAAACCGACAGCATTTCAGCTCGGCGAGAAGAAAACCGTGGTGCGCCCGCATCAGTCGATCTCGATACCGGACGGGCTCGGCAAGGTGCTGATCCGTAAGAACCCCGGCACAATTAGGCGGGTCCGGTGATGGGGGAACAGATGAAAGGCTGGAGACAAACGAGACACTACACATGCCCACGGCCACGGTGTCTGACAATCTACCTGCACGATGAATCTTACGCGCACGATTGTTTTTTATGTTCTGATCGACCCCTCACGAACGCACAACGGCTCCAGCAATTCCTGAGGAGCGGGAAGGTCTATGCACCAATGACGGAGCGGACGCGATAGATGAACGGCAAACGCAGAAAGACCCTTCGCGTTCTCCGGCCACGGCATAACCGAAACGTGGCTGAGAAGGTTGAAGTCTATCTGCCGCCGGTGCAATGGACCCCTGCGTTGATCGAGGATGTAGCCCGATTATTGGCCGATGCCCTGGTGCGTGACTTGAGGGAACATCCACCATGCTACCCGAAGAGCCGCGCTTGACTAGTTTATGCTCTATGGAGCATATTATATGCCATGACTCCACTTGCCAAAAGACTGAAGGAGCTTCGCGCCCAAAAGGGGTTGACGCAACTTCAGGTTGCCAAAAAGGCTGGTCTCACTCTCGCCTATATCGGGCGTTTGGAGACTGGGCATTACGATCCGCAACTAAGCACACTGCGAAAACTGGCAAGGGCGCTAGGGGTCACGGCATCGGACCTAGTCAAATGAACGAGTTTATCAGTGAGGATGACCTCAAGACGTTTGAAGGATGGCTAAGGTATCAGGCTGTCGATGCGTCTACGATGACGAAAGAAGAGTTATACCAGTGGCAATGTTCCTTCGAGGAAGCACAGAAACAACGTGCTATACGCCCCACGGTTGGACTGATGAATCTCAAAAGTGTTGAGGGCGAGTATAAATACGCTGTGGCGGTTCGTGAGGGTAACGATCTGTGGCTCGTGCTATGGGTAAAGCGCAATCAAAAGGGAGAGTATTTTGTTTTCAAACCGATGAATGACAAGGACTGGGACCTACACAGCAGCTATCATCTCGATGGAACTCGGCACCATAAGAGTTTTAGGCGTAAGTTTCATCCCCAGAGGCTTCAGCCATTAAGTAGTAAATTTGTAGGAACTATGGAATTCCCAATAATGGGAGGGTTCACTCCAAAGGGAACCGGAGCTATCTGTGATCCAGGAGCATTCTCCGGTATTGTCGAGGTTGAATCTGGAATCCTTGGGCCACGGAATGGCTATGTTGGAGTGTTTCTTGTTGAACCAGGTATTAACCCCCCCGACTATACATGGTCGTATGAAATTGTCACTCAGACAGTCTTTCGTGACGTGTCGCCACACGTCGTTGTTGCGGTTATGCGTGAGAAACCTATCAAGTGAGGAAGCTAGAACCATGATCGCCGCTATCTATGCCAGAAAATCGACTGAACAGACGGGTGTCAGCGAAGAAGAAAAGTCGGTTACCCGCCAGATTGAACACGCCAAAGCCTACGCGGCCAAGAAGGGATGGACCGTTCCTGAGGAACTCATCTTTGTGGATGACGGCATCAGCGGCTCAGAGTTCATCATGCGGCCTGGTTTCTCGCGGCTTATGAATAGCCTGAAACCCAAGCCGCCTTTCGAGTTTCTAGTGATGTCCGAAGAGTCCCGATTAGGCCGTGATCGTATTCGCACTGAGTACAGCATGTTGGAGATTGTCGAAGCCGGTGTCCGAATGTTTTGTTATTTGACAGATCAGGAAGTATGCATGGACGATGAAACTTCCCGCTTCATGGGGGCCGTCCGCCATTATGCCTCAGGAAACGAACGCGAACGTGCTAGACAGCGAACGCTTGACGCGCTTCAGCGAAAGGCCAAAGCCGGTCATGTGACCGGCGGTAAGGTATTCGGATATGACAACAAAGAGGTTCTATCTCCTACGGGTCAACGGCAGCACGTCGTCCATGTGGTGAACAAGAGAGAGGCTGCCATTGTCAGGATGATCTTCGAGAGGTACGCCAGTGGTCTTGGTATCACTCGCATTGCCAAACGCTTGAATGCTGAAGGCGTCACGGCTCCACGTCAGAGTTCACGCGGGTGGGCACCATGCGCGGTTCGGGTAATGCTTCGTCGCCCACTCTATTTCGGGGTTATCGTCTACGGTCAGCTTCAAAAGGTTGACCGAGGTGGAACCAAGAAGAGACGACGGCGCGAGGAGAAGGACCTGATTCGAGTCGATGCGCCCCATTTGCGCATCATTGACCCCGCGCTCTGGGAAGCCGTCCAAGCCAGAATCGCCACGAATCACACGAACACGGGTCCGCGTCTTCGTGATGTGGAGACCCCATACCTCCTCACCGGGCTATGTCGGTGTGCCACTTGTCAGGGGCCCATCACGATGAGCGGCCCCGGTTCGTCGAAATCACATCGACGGAAAGGGAAGTTCTATACGTGTAGCGATCACCTCAAGCGAGGCTCCTCGATTTGCCGCAATGCGACCATGGCCCCGCAAGAAGCGTTGGAGAAAGCAGTTCTCAAAGCGTTGTCCGATATGTTGCATCCGCGTGTACTCGACCGTGCGCTTCAGGAGACGATGGAGCGACTTCAACCAGATCAAGCCGGTCTACGAACGGAACGGGCGAAGATTGAGGAGCAGTTGGTCAAAGTGAAGGCCGCACAGCTCCGCCTGACTGATGCCATTGCTCAAGGGGGAAACCTGGAGGTGTTGCTTGAGGCGCTGAAACGCGAGGAAGGGAAGCAGCGGGACTACACTGCGGAACTCGACCGTCTCAGCGCGATAGGGCCAAATGAGTGGGACGTGGCCTGTATTCGACGTGAAGCGAAATCTCGCCTGAGCGATATCCAGAGACTACTTTCCCGTCAGCCACCAGAAGCCAAAGCCATCTTGAAACGGCTGTTTGACGCGCCCCTATCGTTTGGATCGGTGGAGGAGGCTGGGAAGGTCAAATTCGTGGTAGAAGGAAACGGCAACTTTTCGAATTTACTGAGGGTTTCAGACTCTCAGCAAACCCCGCCCTCAAATGTGGTGTCCCCAACGGGATTTGAACCCGTGTTACTGCCTTGAAAGGGCAATGTCCTAGGCCAGGCTAGACGATGGGGACGTGACCGCAAAAGCCAAGGAGCAATGGATACCACACTGAGAGCGGTGCTGTCACTAGGAGACATGGCCACCTTGCTGTGGTGATTGGACTGGCGAGAGTTGATCTAGTTCGTCGGTGTTCTGAAGCTGGATATGTGCGTATGGGATTCTCAGTCTTCCGAATGATTATAGGATGGCAGTTCTCCCCCCATAGCAGCAAGAGGACGGTGGTTTTGGTCCTTTGGGGAGAGGATCGGTTGAGTGACCGGCCAGGAAATTCCTAAGGCTGGATCATTCCAGAGGATGCCGCGATCATCTTTGGGGGAATAATAGGCCGTACATTTGTAGAGAAAGCAGGCGGTGTCGCTGGTGACGCAAAAGCCATGGGCACATCCAGGGGGGATGTACAATTGCTGAAGGGTTGACCCGGATAAAGCCATTCCATACCATCTGCCGAACGTCGGTGAGTCTTTCCGGATATCGAGAACAACGTCGTACACCGTGCCTGCCAGGGCCATCACGAGTTTTCCTTGAGCGTTGGGGTGCTGGAAATGAAGGCCTCGTAGGGTGTTCCGAACAGACAGGGAATAGTTATCCTGCACGAAGTGTTCTGTAATGCCTATCTCGCGGTATCGCTCCTCGTGATAGGTTTCTGCAAAAATACCACGGTGATCCGCCAGGACGGCAGGCTCAAGTATAAGGACGCCGGGGATGTCGATAGGAGTCACACGCATGAGCTCGCCTATTCCGGCTCAGGGTTTTGCTTCGGGTCAAGGCGCACGGCAGGATCGACGCTTTGTGGCGGATCAGGATACAATCGTTCAAATCGGTCTATTAAGGGTAGTGCCTCGGGTGTGCTATTCATCCGAGGAGCACTGACAGGATGATCCCAGACCAAGGTGGAGATATTAGCTTCCTGGAGCAGGGAACGGATTGTGGATGCACAGGCTTCAAGCGTGAGTTCAGTACCTTCGCGGAGATCAAGTACACGTTCTTGAGGGTTGGTTGGGGGTGGCTCCGTATGAATTAACCTCCAACAGCGATCGAAAATTGTTTGCCGAAGCTCTTTAGAGACGTTGATGGTTGTCAGATCCGCTGTGCAAAGAGCCGATACGAATAAGACAAACTGCAGTTCAGGCATCCCAGGATGTTCGACATCGAGAGAAGGCATTCTTCATTATCCGTATCGATGCCAAGGGAGTCAACTGTTGGGTCCTAGAGGATGCGCTGTTGAGTTACAGAGGAGGGAGTACCGGGCAATGGTGACGATTGTTCTGACTGGACAGCTCCAAACCACGGACGGGGAATGCGATCTCGCCTGTGAAATTGATCAGGCGTTATCGGTTCGACAAGTGATCCAGCGACAGGGTATTCGATTGCGTCATCTCCTGCAGCTATTACGTGAGAAAAAAGTGCTCGTGACTATCAACAAGAGAATCGCCAGTGAAGATTCGCTTGTTCATGATGGAGATGCCATCCGGCTCATCGGGCATGACGGGATGGGTGGGAGCGGCCTTGGCCCCACGCATCTGTAGGGGCAGGTGGCTTCAAAAGGCGAGGGGACCGAAACCCTCAGGGCTTCGGTCCCCTCATGAAACTTGGCGAGTTGCAGCGGATGACCAGATTGGGTGTAGATCAAGCGCTGTAGCAAAGCCAGGACAGGAGTTCGTGTTATTTCTTGCCGAGAATCGCGTCCTTGGCTGCCTTGGCTACCCGGAATTTCACCACGCGCTTTGCGGGGATCTTGATCTCTTCGCCCGTTTGAGGATTACGCCCGATCCGCGCTTTGCGGTTAGCCAGCTTGAGTTTGCCGATCCCTGGGACGGTGAAGACATTCTTGGCCTCACGATACGCCAAGGCTGCTAGATCATCGAGAATCTGTACGGCCCCCTTTTTCGTGATGCCAGCTTTCCCGGCGAGGTAATCCGCGATCTGAGACTTGGTCATTGATTTTGCCATTCGTAAACCTCCTTGAGGGTAAGGAATGAAAGAAATTTATGTTCGTGTGACGCGCCTTGCACAGTAACATTCCGCCAGAGAAATTGGGAGTGCCCGAATGTTCGCTCGTGCCCGCCTCGTGAAAGTCCGCGAGAGTGTAGCCAAGAGTCGAAGGACTGTCAACGAGAAAAACGCGCGACTGGCGCGAAGAAATGCGTACACGTCCCCTTGCGGATTCTGCAAATGGAAGGGTACAGTAGGGCTGGATGGACTTCATGGTCAGCGTAAACGGCTCTTGACCGGTGATGAGGTAAGATGGGTAAAGACCTTCCTATAATATCCGTAGGTACATCGGGCTCGCCCTCTGAGCAGCCTGGCAACTTTCTGTATTCCCGGGTCTTCTGTCAAAAAGAAAACTCACCCCCGCTCGGTCTGTTGATAGAGTTTCTCAAGTCTCGTGGACAAGATCCGATTCTCCCGAGCAATCTCGAAGAGGGAATGCTTCAGGAGTGGGCCTGGGTTCAAGTCGCGTTGGGCTATCACCGGGATCGGAAACCTATCCAGGTCTTCTGCGTGCGCGATCGGGGGAGCTATCGAGATGTCTATGACCAGGAGAAGCAACAATTCCTGGATATCCTCACGGCGTACGCTGACGTGGAGGCCCAATTAGCGTCGGAGTATGTGACCCGGTCCCGGTTTATTTTGACGACGCGCATGGCCGAAGAGGATGTGACGGATGAAGGCTATGATTTTAATGGCTGGATTCTTGAGTTTTACCAAGAACAGTGCAACGGGATCGTGCAGATCGATCGGCAGGGGTTCTATTCTCCGAAAGGAGAACTAATCGTCGATCTATCGAGTCCGACCGAGAGTTGATGTGGCGCAGTCCATGAATGATCGATCCCTTTCGCTGTTTGAACAAACAGCACGATGGTTTGACCGTGCAAATGCGGCCCTGCTCGGTGAGCTACCATGTCGCCAAGGCTGCGACCATTGCTGTGTGGGGACCTTTCCGGTTACGCTGCTTGATGAGCAGATCATCCAACTCGGCCTTCAATCGCTTTCCGACTCTCATCGGAAGCAAATCGTGGAGGCTGCAACCGTTCAGGTCAGACAACTTACGGCGGCGGTACCGCGACTGATCACGAATCGGTTCATCGATCATTGGCCTGAGCAGGAACATGACCAGGTAATCGAACAGTCTTCTGCCTGGCCCTGCCCCGCATTAGAGCAGGACGGAGGGTGTGCGCTGTATCAATTTCGGCCGCTCGTCTGTCGATCTATGGGGGTTCCCTCAGATGAGGGGACCCGTGTCTATGGTGCCTGTTCGGTGCAAACCGCAGTTCCATTGGTCCGACTCTCAAAATCCATTCGAGGGGAGGAAAATCGTCTAGCTGGGTTGGAAGCGGAACAACTTGAGGCGTTACGTCTCCAGCAAGGAGCCGAAGGAGAAGAGATCCTCCTCCCGTTTGCATTTGTATCGGCGGTGTCGGCGCAGGTGGTCTCGGCCTAGACAGCATATTTCTCGCTATGCTAAGGTGATGACCCTTGGTTACGGGAGCGCCTGTAGCTCAGCTGGATAGAGCATCAGCCTCCGGAGCTGAGGGCCACAGGTTCAAATCCTGTCAGGCGCACCAAACCGCCGCTTGTGGTTGCAGCGACAATTCAATACCCGGTGGGGCCGTTAGCTCAGTTGGTAGAGCAGCTGACTCTTAATCAGCGGGCCGTAGGTTCGACCCCTACACGGCCCACCAAATCAAACTCAACCGCTTTCAAATAATCTCCTTATCTTTCACCGACTGATGTGGATGGGGACAAAATAGTTTCTTCCTCTCCTCCGATTTCTTCCGCTTGGCTATTCCCGAAGCTACATAAGAGGAGCTATCTTAGGGACTCTGAATCACGTTGAGCCACCATGCCTCACGAGCTGGTGGTCAGAAGGATGACGCTGGTGCTACGACTGAATGCCGGAATCGCTGGTTTCTCTTCTGTGCTCCTCTCCTGTGCCGTTATCTTGGCTCCTGCGCAGGTGTCCTTCGGCAGTGAGGGATCAAGTTCCATCGACCATTGGATGGCGATCACAATGGTTCCGGATGCCCATGCCCTCCACGTCCGGGATACCGTCACGTTCCCAACGGCTCGGGGCATGACCGTGTCGTTTCTTCTGCACAGTCAGCTTCATATCAGTATCGAAACCCCGGATGTGGTTCTCACCATTGCGGAAACGAATGCCCGGCCGTCTTCTATCGATCCCACAGGCCGCTACATGCCGGAAGACAGCCGAGTACCGGTGACGCGCTATCGCGTTTTGCTTCCTCCTGGGACTCGGATCCTCACGCTCAACTATGCGGGGCAAATCAATCATCCTCCCGTCGCGGCGGGGGACGACTACGGGCGAATCGATGAAGATAGTGGGGGGGTGATTTCTTCGGACGGTGTATTTCTTTCCGGCTCCAGCTATTGGTATCCCACGTTTGACGATCAGGACCTCCTCAGCTTTACGCTCGATATCGAAGGCCCGGATGGTTTTCGCTTTGCCAGTCAAGGAGGTCGACGAGAATATTCGCGGGACGATCATCGACACGTCGTCTGGCACACAGACACTCCACAAGATGAAATCTACTTGGTGGGAGGCAAGTGGGCGGAGTACGTTCTTGATGAGGGAAGCTTTGCGGCCTATGCCTTTCTCAGAAGTCCAGACCCGGTCCTGGCTGAGAAGTATTTGGGCCGAACGGGCCCTTATGTACGGATGTATGAGGCGTTGCTCGGCCGCTATCCCTATCCGAAATTTGCCGTGATCGAAAATTTTTGGGAGACCGGCTATGGCATGCCGTCGTTTACTCTATTGGGCTCAACCGTTTTGCGTCTACCTTTTATTCTGACTTCCTCCTATCCACATGAAATCCTTCATAACTGGTGGGGGAACGGCGTCTATGTCGATTACCGGGAAGGCAATTGGTGTGAAGGCTTGACCGCGTACTTAGCCGATCATCTGATGGCCGAGAACCGGGGCGAGGGACCGATTTATCGCCGGACGACGCTCAAGCACTATGCTGACTATGTGACCGGTAACCAAGACTTCCCGATCAGCACGTTTCGGGAGCGGCATAATTCGGTGACGAGGGCAGTGGGCTATGGGAAGACCCTGATGTTCTTTCATATGTTGCGTCTAGAGCTCGGAGATAAGCTATTCATCGATGCCCTGCGAAGGTTTTATCAAGAACACCTCTTTAAACGTGTTTCTTTCTCAGTTCTGGCGGATACGTTCTCCCGGGTCGTGGGTTCGGATCTTCGGCCACTCTTTGTTCAGTGGGTGCAGCAAACTGGCGCCCCCGTCTTACGAGTGAAAGATGTCCGTGTCGAGCAGCAAAGGAAGACCTACCAGGTTCGTGCTCGCCTCGAACAGCTCCAGGGTGGTACACCCTATCACCTCCGCGTCCCCGTGTTTGTGACTGCCGAGGGAGAGGAACACGCGCAGATGCGGACGATCGTGATGAATGATCGGGAAACTGACTTTGCTTTCAGCATGCCCTCACGTCCGATCCGGCTAGACATTGACCCAGAATTTGATGTGTTTCGACGCCTGGACCGTGCTGAACTTCCCCCCACGCTCTCAGAAGCCTTCGGTGATACGCACGCACTGTTTGTTCTCCCGACCCAGGAATCGCCGGAGTTGCTGGAAGGCTACCGTCGCTTGGCGAGCGCCTGGAAGGTGAGGATGCCGGATGCCGAGATTCGACGAGATCAGGACTTGGAGGCATTGCCTCAGGGTCGTGCGGTCTGGGTATTGGGTTGGAATAATCGCTTTCGGTATGAAGTGGAACGCTCACTCACATCGTTGCCAGTGCAATGGACCGGGAAGA
The DNA here is from genome assembly GCF_054902215.1 of Nitrospira sp. CMX1. Classification (NCBI taxonomy): domain Bacteria; kingdom Pseudomonadati; phylum Nitrospirota; class Nitrospiria; order Nitrospirales; family Nitrospiraceae; genus Nitrospira; species Nitrospira sp. CMX1. The sequence continues at coordinate 130,489 of NZ_JBUBKD010000062.1, forward strand.
ATCTGATTCTCGATTCCAGTCGCTTCGGGCGTCAAACAGAGAGTGTGGTGATCACATCTCGAGCCGCGACGCCTCCGTTTCATGCAATCGGCTTTGTCGCGACAGAAACCGCAACGGCCCTGCCCGGCCTGAGTCGCAAGGTCCCCCACTACGATCGCTATAGCTATTTAGCGTTTACAGGGGAGGAAGCGAAAAACATTCTTAAGGGAGAATGGCCGGTCATCTCATCTCCGCTCTCGATCCGATTCGACGAAACTCGTGCTGCAAGTCAACCCGTTCATCCTCCTCGAAAACCACTGATCTCAGTTGAGCCCTAAACGGATCGTACCGACACGAATGCCGGCAAGCGAAGGTGATCAGCATTACCATCCCACTAAACCTCGTGTGCGCGTACCGCTGTTTATGTCTTGCTTCATCGTCATTCTTGGTGGCGGAGAAATTTCTCCCATAGATGTCTTTCCCCACAAGCGTATTCGTACCACCGGTTATCCGGGCGGAGCTTCTTTCTAGAGTCGCCCGATGAATACGTCCGTGCGAGAAAAAACAGAGGTGCTCGGATCTAGACAGCCGAGGCGACCGGCACCTGCCTGGGCTGAATGGTCATGCGGATGCCGCCTTTCGGCCGCAAGGTGACCATGAGGTAGGGCTCAACGTGGTCCTGTGCGAGGTGGAGGTCGTAGCGGCGACCGATCAGGGCGAGTAAGAGGGGCCCTTCAACGGACGCAAAATGGAGCCCCACACAGGTGCGCGGTCCTGCACCAAACGGCATATAGGCGTAACGAGAACTTGGCCGCCCACCGTCAAGCCAGCGATCTGGTTGAAATTGTTCCGGGTTTCTCCAAAAATCTGGATGTCTGTGCAGGTTGTAGGTGCCCACCAAGACGAACGCTCCTTCCGGCAGTGACAGGCCGCCGACTGTTGTGTTCGTCGCCGCTTTGCGGTGGACAGCCGGAGCTGGTGGATAGAGACGGAGTGATTCCTCGAAGATGGCACGCGTATAGGGGAGATGCTCAAGGTCCTCGGCGTTCGGGATTCGTCCTTGGAGCACGCGGTCCACTTCCTCATGAAATCGTGCCTTCGCCTCGGGGTGAGTGGCGAGGAGATACCAGGTCCAGGCGAGCGCATTTGCGGTAGTCTCGTGGCCCGCAGCAAAGATGGTTAAGGCTTCATCGCGCAACTCCTGGTTGCTCAGTCCCTCTCCAGTCTCTTCATCGCGTGCCTGAAGCAGCAGATCCAACAAATCATCATGATTCTCCCCGCTTTGGCGCCGTTCAGCGAGCAAGCCATACATCAGTCCGTCCATGAACTGCATCACCGAACGAAATTCACGGTTGCGTGCGGTCGGCACCCACAGTGGGAGAGACAGGGGATTACTGAACGAATCGAAAGCATACTTGATACTGACTTGTAGCGCGTGGCTGATCCGATCGGTGTGTTGGGTCATGCTGGTGGTGAACATGGTTTGCGAGATCACTTCGAGCGCCAGCTGCATCATTTCCGCAGCGATATCGATCGTGTCCAGCTTCCGGTCTTGCCATGTGGCCACACGCTGCTCACCCACCTGAGCCATACGATCGGCCATCGCAGCGATGTGAGAGCGGTGAAAGATGGGCTGAATGATGCGGCGGTGCCTCTTCCAGACTTCACCCGAACTGGTCACCAAGCCATTACCCAGCACTAAGGCAAGACCATGTGGCTTCTGAGGGTTATAGACCTTTACAAAGCGGTCTGATTGTTTGACGAGAATCTCTTCGGCAAGATCAGGATGACTGAACAAATAGAATGTTTTCGGACCTAGCCGAAAACGGAGCGTATCCCCATGCTGCCGCCACCAGGCCAAGAGGGACTCCAACGGACGTTGCCTGAATGCACCGAGGTGGCCCAGCAGCGGTACTGCGCCAGGCACATCAACCAGAGTGAAGGAGGGAGATGAATCCGACATGTGATGAGGGACCCTATCATACTAGATCAGATGCATCAATAAACCGTGTCACGACGCTTGTGACGAATCTTGCGATCTCGATTCGCTCAAGGGGGTAGACGACAGCTATTGATTGAATTACTGAGCCGACGCACTAAGTGCTGCGTACGCATTTCGAACAAAGACTTGCAAATGTCCCACTTCACGATGCATTAGCGAATAGATGTACTAGTTGATGCGCGGTGCAGTACTTTAAAATGATTGGGTTTTGGTTGGCCCTTGGGATACGTCAAAACCACAGAAAACGCGGGGAATGCACCTATGAAACGATTGGCCGTTGTTGCTCTGCTAGGCGGGTAGTGCTTATAAGTTTCGGCGACAACAATCTAATATCTTTGTGTTGAGGATAGGTGTGCTACGTACCAGTAGGCTGGTATTGCCTGTTTTGCGAAGGGCCAACCTTACGTCAACAATGGATTCGCTTGTAGTCGTGCTCTATCGTGCGTTACGATATCAAAATAGGCACAGGCACTTGGAATTGATGATACGTGGATAGGAGGATGGTCATGAGGCACACGCATATATTGACGACCTTGGTGATCTTTGCCGTAACCGGAATAGTCAGCCACTCCTCGAGCCCTGCCCATGCATGGCAGGGGAATGATATCACGCATCTCAATGAGATAATGGCGAACGCCGCTTCGGTAAGCGATGAGATGCAGCAAGACCGGAAATCCTTGGCGCAGGTCGATTGGTTTGAACGGAAGTCGTTAATCCACAAAGTGGGAACCGATGTCTATTCCGGGATGTCGACTCCCAGCGGGACGCCTCAAGGGGCCGTGTCAGGTAATCAACCCAACTCGACGGGGGACTATAAGTTTAGTTCACCTAGCAACGACAGCCGATATGGCTCTACCTCCTCCAATCCCTCCGACAACTATCTTAAGAAAGAATCGTCTGGACCTTCGACCGGGCCCTATGGTGGACCCTACGGTGGATCCGTCTACGGTGGGCTCCCGTCGACGCCGAGTGCGGATCCAATGATCAAGGATTTGAGCCGGTGAACCAGCAAGAAAGGTAGGGTGGATTTGGATGGAGGAAAAAGGGAATTTCCTCAGACCTGACGGCAATATAGTTTTGCGGTTTCTTCACTTAGCCAGATAGTGCTGGAAGCCTTCATTCCTCATGAACCGCATGTGATGATGGACCTCTTCTCCTCATGATGGGTTCGTTTTTTTGTCCAGAGCACGTGTAGCGTGATGAACTAGATCTTGCCCTGTGTCTTCATCGTAGCCTGGCAGCTTGTCCGGCCAGGAGCTTGTGTGTCTTTTCTTCTGGTAGTTCTTCAGTTGCACTCAGGACCATGATTCGCAGTTTCCTGTATCCGCCGCCCCCTTGGGAAACGCATCCTGGAATGGTATTCTGAACCCTCGGTGCCAATTCGTCTCCACCCCTTGTACCAGCATCATGTGAGCACCCTGCCCAGGAGTGGCAGGACTTATGGCCGACTCGACACGCACTTCCTCAGTTACGAAGCAAGATCTCTGGACCAGAGATCTGACGACTATGTCGTGGGCTCAGCGGGTGGGTGCTCAAGTCATTCGGCTCGCCACTGCGGTCGGTATGGAGTTCCGTCACCGTCTGCTTGATGCGCGAGCAGCCGGTCTGGTCTACACGACGTTGCTGTCGTTAGTTCCGTTTCTTGCCGTAACCTTCTCGGTGTTGAAGGCCTTCGATGTCCACCACGTGATCGAACCGATGCTGGCTCGGGTGTTGGAACCGGTGGGCCCGAAAAGTCACGAGATCACAGCCACGATTGTGAGATTCGTGGACAACATCAAGATCAGCGTATTGGGGGCTGTCGGCGTGGCCGGCCTCTTCTATACGACGTACTCATTGATCGACAAGATCGAACAGGCCTTAAACGCGATTTGGCAGGTGAAGCAGGGTCGTACCTGGGAACGAAAATTTGCCGACTATCTGAGTGCGATCCTCGTTGGACCGGTGCTCGTCATGAGTGCCTTTGGCTTGCTAGCGTCATTGCAGAGCCACACCCTGGTCCAGCATCTCGTGCAGATGGAGCCGTTTGGTACGTTACTTGTGTGGAGCGGGGAGATCATTCCATTTTTTCTGCTCTGTGCCCTGTTCAGCTTCTTCTATAAAGTCATTCCCAATACCCAGGTCCATATGCGGTCGGCTGCAGTTGGTGGTGTCTCCGCCGCGATCCTCTGGCTCATTGCGGGTGAGGCCTTTACGAAATTCGTGGCGGCCTCTGCCAACTATAGTGTGATCTATTCGAGTTTTGCTGTGCTCATTCTGTTCCTACTGTGGCTCTATACTGGGTGGATGATCGTGTTGATCGGTGCACAGCTCTCATTTTTCTATCAATACCCGACCGCCTATTTGTCCCGCCTGCTCTGGGATCAAGGCACGTACCTCTTCCGCGAACAATTAGCCTTGAAAGTACTGCGCGTTCTGGGACATCACTATCTCAAGGGGGATCGCCCACTGAAACTACCTGAGCTTTCCAGCGAATTGAATATGCCCATGTCGCTGGTAGACGAGGAAGTCGAGCGTCTCGTTGCAAATGGCTTTGTGGGTCGCCTCCAGGAACCAGAAGGGTTTAGTCTCATTCGGTCGCCGGATCGGATCTTCGTGAAGGAGGTGCTGAATTCGGTGCGCAACGGAACTCCCCCGTGGATCGTCCCCCACCTTGAGGCCAGCGATCCGGTGTCCGCGCTTTTACGCCGACGCGACCAGGCCGTCGAGCGAGCGCTGGCTGGGGAGACGATACACTCGCTCCTACAAGATCGCTCACCGGATCAGCCCAGGGAGTCTTAACATGCTCTGGTTTTCTGTTGGGGGCTGAAACTAGAGCAAGTTACCTACCGCTGATTTTCGGATGGCGGTGTCGTGTGGTTCTGGCTGAATGATCGCACATAGAGCAGGACTTGCCAGGCTTCTTCTTCAGTAAGGATCAGCGGGATAAATGGCGCCATTGCTGTGCCTTTGCTCCCATTTTTCAAGACCCAGAAAAGTTCCCCATCCGTTCTGACTGCTTGCCAATCCGTATCAGTGAAATTGCGAGGTAAGGGCCCCTTGAGTGTTCCCGGCTCAATGTCCCCGCCTAGTCCCTTGCCGTCTCTTCCATGGCAGGTGATGCAGAAGGCTTTCCCTTGAAAGAGCTGCTTGCCTTTCTCAATGGTTTCTGGGGTCGACGGCAGGGGATTCTTCCAGGTTCTGGCCTGGTCGATCTGGTCGACAGGCACTCGTGGTCTGAGTACCGCCTCGTCAGCCCCCAAGACCATCGAGTGAAGGGAGTTCGTAGTCACCAGGATCAGGGCGAACAAGAGACCTTTATGCATGGGACTCCTTGCGGCTGCTATTGTCGAGTCGTCTTGAGCCAAGGGGCGAGGACCAGCCCAGGCTTGTGAGTCTCGGGCTGGCCTTTCGTCAGTCCGTTCTACTTGTCCGAGTATCCCGGGAATTTATGCCCGAGGGACTGGGGGTAGCTCACTGTGCCATCGGGGAATTCCTGCCCGTGTTGCCAGAGATGGTAGATTACGCCATCTGTTCCGGCCGCCGCTTCCGCGACTTTGGCGGCTTGGTCAGGTGGCATATCCAGGACTTGGACTCGCCCTGTTGCGATTTCTACCTTGTGATCGTGGAAATGGCGGTGCCACTGAATGGCCGGGAGTTTTCTGGTCAGATCCTTGGCTACGAAATATTCCACCCCGACCAAGGGGGCCTTGGGATCAGTGGATTCGAATAGAAGACATTGAAGGATTTTGTCCGAGATCCCTTTGCAGTAGTGATGAAATGGGCCGCCTGGAGTCCCATCCGCCATCATATGGGGAGCCTGGACATGGATATCGTATCCGATGGCCGGACTTGTCGGTTCTCCACTCACGGCCTGTTGCGTGGCGACCCCGCTGCACCCTACGGCAGCGATGGCGACTAAGACTAAGAGTCCTTTTCTCATGGTAACACGCCTCCTCACTGTGAGGAGTTCCCTGCTAGCCCATCTAGACAGAGAACGGCCTCAGTATTCAGTAGCTCGTTAGAGAGTGTCTGGTTGGAAAGGATTCGAATAGCTTCCCGAAAAAAAGCTGCTGAATTTGAGGGGAGGTAGGGTGCTGATTATGACGATAGGATCGTCGAGGCAGGCAACTCGGCTTTGCTCGGAGTAATAAGTTGTTGTGACTGTGGAGGAATCTTTCCCTGGGCGTCCATCATTTCAAACATTAAGCAGCATTTCAATCGCCCGCAGACGCCGAGCAGGCGCGGATCATCGACCGGCAGGTCCATTTTCTTCGCCTGCTTGGCTGTGACCGGTTTCACATCGGTTAGAAACGACGCACAACACAGAATCAGGCCACAGGTATCGATTCCTCCCAGACGCCGGGCCTCTTCACGGACACCGACCTGACGCATTTCGATCCGACCGCCGAACCGTCGTGCAAGATCACGCACGAGCTCTCGAAAATCGATGCGTTCGTCCGCCGTATAGACAAAGGTGAGCTGTCGGCGGTCCATGGCCCCATAGACCTCGACCAGTTTAAGGCGGATATTGAGATGGGTGGCTTTCATCTTGCAGTAAGTAGCAGCCTCATCAGAGAGACGTTCCAGTCGAGCAATCAGCTCAGCTTCCTCCGAATCAGGCTTACGCAGGATGGATTTCATAGCCCGCATGGGTGGAATAAACGGGGCTGAGTACGGCTCGGTGTAGACGATACCATAGGTCACTTCGCCGTCGGACTCGAGTAGGACAGGGTCGCCATGCGAAAACGCCAGCCCATTCGATCCTAACTTCTTCACTTCTCCGCGGTTTCTAATCTTGACGCCGACAAGTGGGACCCATGAGGGCCATGGGGTCGATAGGTCCTGGTTCAAGGCAGATTCCATTTGTTGATCATACACAATTCCCTGGCTTGGTGAAAAGGGTTGAGGCTGCGGAAGGGGCAAAAGTTTTGCGAGCAGCTTTCGACTCAGCCATTGTGTAATATGTTGATATTATAGGTGAAAAATACCAACACTCCAGCTGCCTGCTTATGGTAGGCTAATCCCCCAGGAGGAAGAGGGAGTGGATCATGGGGACTATGGTGAAAGAGCGAAAGAAGATGCTCCGAATTCCCAATCAGGTTATCTTGCCGTTCGGCTACCGAATCTCGGTTCGACAGCTATCGGATGCAGAGATGGACAGACGCGATTCCAATGCCGATGGGATCTGGGATGATGACACGAAGACCATTTATGTGCGAAAACGGCTTCCCGTGACCCGCCGTCGCTATATTCTGGCCCATGAGCTGGGCCATGCGTGGTTAGATTGGCAACATCGATATATGGATGATGGAAAAGCCAGTATCTAACAGTCAGTCCTCTGCTAGATGTAGGATGTGTTTCCATTCACTCGAGGTTACCGGCTGAACCGAGAGCCGAGAGCCTTTCTTCAACAAGATCATCTCCTTGAGTACCGGGTCCCTTCGCAACTCGTTCAGTGTCAGCGGCTTGGGAAAGGTTCTGACATATTTGATGTCGACCATGTCCCATCTCGGCTCGGAGGGTTTGCTTGCTGGATCGTAATGCTTGTCCTTCTTATCAAATTGTGTTGAATCAGGATAGGCCGTCCTGACCACCTTTGCGATACCGACAATCGCCGGGGGCTCAGCATTACTATGGTAAAACAGGACCTGATCACCCACTGCCATATCGCGCATAAAGTTGCGGGCTTGATAATTACGAACTCCATCCCAATAGGTCGTCTGGCCAGGGGATCGCGCGAGGTCATCAATGGAGAATGTCGAGGGTTCGGATTTCATCAGCCAGTAATTTTTTGAAACCATTCCTATCGCTCCCTTTTCATGCTCTTACACCCCGAGACTTCCATCACAGCAGCGTGTCATGTCTGAATACCGGGTGGATTCCGTGCCTTGCAGGCTTAAGTCTGTCTTGTGCGGAGACGGACATCCGTGGGTCTGGCTTAACGCTTGTCTCCTGAGCGCGCCTCGATCAAATCGATCAGCGCGTGATAGGTCAGTTCCCGGACTCTCGCTTTTCCAGGACTTAAGGCCCCAAGATTACCCTCAAGCCAAACGCGGTCTGAGATTGGCGACAGGGCCTCGTTACAGAGGGTCCACATGTCATGGAGGAAATTGTCCGGCAAGCCCACCTGTATCCCTTCCGATTCAATCCGGTCATCAAGCAAGGCCAACAGGTCAGACAGCGCCTGATCGGGTCGGTAGGGATGTGACGTAAAACCAAATTGTTCGAGAGAATGCCGCTCCTGCTCAGCCTGATCGACCAAGTCGTACATGTAGCCTTTGAGCAACCCAATGACATGACCTGAAAAGGCTTGTGGGGGTTCCATACGCCATTATCGAGTTTCCGTGAGGAAGGAGCAAGCTGATCGATTATGACCGTGGGCCAATCGCGGATGATAGTCTGGCGTGTGCTTGGTAGAAAGAAGTAGGAATTGGGCGGGGGTACACCTCGCTGGTACGGTATGAGTGACGATCTCTCATTGGCTATCTCATGGACGCCAGGGTCGGTGTACCCGCGCAGCACAGACTGTACGCCTTTTCCCATGACACGCAAGACCCAAAGATGGCCTTATAATGGAAGTCCATTTGGGGGTAGGGCGATTGAGCCGGTAGGATCTGGCGTGTTGAAACGGGCAAGGCCGAAGGATTTTGCGATGGTGCGGGTAAACGCGGCTTTCATGAGGCCCGAAGGTCTTGTGTGCAGCGGCACGGTTGCCGGACCCTAGCTCTTGATTCGGCGCCCAAACGCATATTACTTTCTACACGCGGGTGTATGAACGAGATGGATCACATTTCCAGTCGGTCTATGTGATGATTCCCCAGACCAGTGAACGATTCGAGATTTCGCTGAATACATCAGCAGGCTGCATTACCACGGCCGTTGATGTGCCGACCGGGTTTGTTCCCGTAACGTCTATCTTGCCTCTCATGAGGCGGTTAGGGGAAGAAGCCCAAGCTCTCGAAGTCACACGGTTGGCGGAGGAGGGGAGCGTGCCTTCCTGCCGAAAAGGCTGTGCTGCCTGTTGCCGGATGTTGGTTCCCTTGTCCGCACCAGAGGCTTTTGCAGTCTATAACTGGGTCCGCTCTCATCCTGCCGAGCACCAAGCTCGGATCATTGCACGGTTTGGTGAGACAAAAGTTCGATTACTCTCCCAGGGGATTTGGCAACGACTGTCAGAGTTGTGTGACGCTTCTGATGCCCCGAGTGACGACGCTCTTGATGAGATAAATCGTAGGTACTACGGCCTGCGGCTAGCGTGTCCTTTCCTGGAGGAAGAAGTCTGCACAATCTATGATGAACGCCCTGCAGCCTGCCGCGAACTGTTGGTCACCTCGCCCGCCGATCGGTGCGAGGACGTCATCGCGAATCCCGTGGACACCATTGCCACACCACTACGGATGAGCACGGTTCTGGGGTTGTTGTGGCAGGACTTGACCCGCACATCGACACGGTTGATCCCACTGCCGGTGGCCTTGGATTGGGCGGAGAACCATGTAGGAATGTCTGAACGAGTATGGAAGGGTGCTCAGCTTTTCGACCGGGCTTTGGAGAAGGTGTGGCGATTTTTGAGCCAGTCATTTTCAGGTAATCGCGGGGCATCTAGCAGCTGATCGTGTCAGACGCTGGAGCCCGCTTAATGAGGGGAGAAGGCATGCAGAAGCCCGTTGTCGTATGTTTAGATTTGGAAGGTGTCCTCGTTCCTGAAATCTGGATCAATGTTGCGCTGAAGACAGGGATCGATGAATTGAAGATGACGACCCGGGAGATGCCGGATTATGACCAACTCATGAAGCAACGGTTAGGAATTCTTGATAAGCACGGCCTGAAAATCAGCGAGATTCAAGCGGTCATCGCTGAGATGGGGCCATTGGATGGGGCTGTTGCCTTTTTGAATTGGCTCAGAGACCGTAGCCAGGTCATCATTCTATCTGACACCTTTTATCAGTTTGCTCAGCCGCTTATGCGACAGCTGGGGTACCCTACGATTTTTTGTAATCAACTCGACATTGATCTGCATGGCCGGATTGTGAATTACCACATGCGAATGCAGAACCCCAAGAAGCACGCAGTGGCCTCACTGAAGGCGCTGAATTTCTTTACCGTGGCCGCGGGGGATTCGTACAATGACATCGGGATGTTAGGTGAAGCTGATAAAGGATTGTTCTTCCGACCACCTGACCACCTGCCGAAAGAGTTCCCCGCATTTTCAGTAACCCAGACGTACGGAGAACTTCAGGAGCATCTTCTCAACATTGGATGTTTCTCAGTCTGAGGAGTGCCGGCGAATAGAGCCTGGACGAAGTGACTGCATGTCCCCCTTCCTATCACAGCTCGCATAGACGAGTCCGCAGGCCCCTATAACAAGTATTTGGGGAGCCCGATTGTGCGAAGAAGATTCTCAACGTTCCGTCAGAAGTTAATCCAGAGCTGGGCATAGGCCCAGTCTTGACCGACTGCTCGACGCCCGAGATTGTGCGCAATATACGATCCAGGAAAGAGGTGGCCGTATCCGGTTTGAAAGGCAACCATTCCGTGCATGAAGAAATGTGTCCACGCAAAATCTATCTCGTCACCGATGTGAGTCTTGGTATTGCCTGGTTGCGAAAAGACATAGACGCCCTGACTTGCTCGATACCAATTGTCTTTCGCATTGGCAAGATGGAGGTTGGTGTACCACACTTCGATGTGATCATCCGGGGACAAACGAGCCTGGAAGTTTCCGGAAAAGCTCATCATATTTTTCCATCCCATGACATCCATATATCCCATATGGATGTGGTTTGTCGGGAAAAAGTTCTCAAAGGTGTTGGCCGTCTTACACGCTCCGTATGCGCCGTTTGATAACGTACAATTCGCGCGACCATCGCCTGAGGCGTAGTCAAAATTGAAGGCGATGCGAGGCTTACCCGGCAAGTTAAATGCCGTATAACCAATCCAGTTTCTGGTGGCCCACGCATTGATGTGCAGACATTTTCCTTCCCCACCGGGGTCGCCACAAAGGCCGCTGGCTTCGGCAGCCGTGTCACCCATCTGGCCGAATTGGTAGACTACCTCGCTCGAGAAATCGAAGTAACTTTTTTTCATGGCAATACGATTTCCGATGACATGGCGGGTCTGATTGCCGTGCTTGGGAGTTCCCAGTCCTTGGAAGGAGACATCGCCCCCTCCGAGGTTGCTTTTATAATAAATGTAGAAGGGCTCGATGAGAAAGCCGGGTACTGCCTTGATTTGATTGTATAAAATTATAAAATCGGCATCGCCAGCCGCATTTTTTGCCTGGCCGGTTCCGCCTATATTGGGTCCGCCGCTTCCAAGAGTGGCCCCTTGCAATAGATCTGTTTCTGCTGTACGAAACCAACCTAGGTGCGTGTCCATGAAGCTGGTTGTGTACTGCAGCATTACCCCATCAAATGACCAGCCGGTATTGGCCCAATCGAAGTGGCCGAAGAGGCTTTGGTCTCCGAAAACAAGGTATTGCCGACCAGCCTTGAGTCCCAATCCTTGAACACCCGCAAAGTTACGGATCAACATGTAACCGGCTCGGATTCCGAGAGTACAGGTAGGTCTCCCGTTCGCGGGAGTAGATCCACAGGTATGAATTGCCGGGTCTCCATTATTTCCTGCACCATTCGCACCGATGGGTGTGCCATTTCCGCCCCAGGTTCTTGAATCGATGAACTCCAGGTAAAAATTGACGTCCGGTGAAAGATCGTACCCAATACCCAGCCGGATCATCTGTTGTACGAACTGGTCGTTTGCCTTGCCTGGAAGGTTATTGGCGATGAGACCGGGCGCGTTACATTGTCCAGCGGCTCCAATACCACCCCCGAAGCAGACATTGGTCCGGTACTCTGGCCTGACGCGCATGTCGGCCCGCATCCAGAGATTTTTTAGGTCGAAATTTCGACCGATCTTTGGATCAAAGGCTTCATAGTTCTCTTTTTGTGGAATGCCCCGCCCGATGACGATAGGGTTTGTGATTTTCTCTCCCTCTGGGAGTTGGAATGCAGCCTGCGCTGTCGCATAACTTCCGATAAGCCACAGCAGTGTCAGAAACTGTACGAAGGCTCGTTTTCCATCTCCAGACTTCTTCTGCGTTTCCATGCTCTGCGGTTTCTCCTTGCTAGAGTGAGACAGGCAGATACCACCAAAGTATTCCCGTTGTGCGGTCAATTGGGTGCTGCCTCGGATCCCAAAGGTTAGAGTGCGAACCAGACGGGGAGAACAGCTAGGTCAGGCTACACGACTATTATCACGAAGATCATGATGAGCGCGAACCTGCGAGATGGCGGCGTTGGGCTGTCTTTCTCCTTATTAGTGGGTGATGAGAAGGCCTGATCCTATCTGGTCAAATAGGGCCAGTCTTAGGCGATGTTGCTGGACTTGTCTCTGCTGCTTTTGGCTCGGCCGTGATTTCTTCTTCGGCTTCTTTGAGAGAAGCGTGAAGGTCTTGCTCGACCATTTTGACTTCCTGCTGAATCAGGTTGAGCTCCGGCTCGACGGACTTGCGGAGATCCTCAGCCGTATCTTTAAAGCCTTTGATCGCTTTGCCGACTTGGCGACCAACTTCTGGGAGCTCTTTGGGTCCAAACAGGAGAAAGGCGATAATCAAAATTATGAGGATCTCGCTTGCACCCAGTCCAAACATGGTTGGTTATTGCGGTAGTCGTCCGACGGCGCCCCGTCATTTGTTCATCCACCAGGGGTGGGCTTTCAGCCTTGTTTCACCTGACTAGGTTGGGTCGTTGCAGGTCTGGGCGATGGATTTGTTTCAGCTTGCACACTGGCGTGGGCCGAAGAGGCAACCTGAGGCTCGCCCTGTGAAGGCTGTTCCCCTGGTGTGACATCGATGGCATCAGCCTCATGAACGGATTTCTTAAACCCCTTGATCGCTTTACCGAGTCCCTCTCCCAATTGGGGCAGTTTCCCTGCACCGAAAATGATCAGCACAATAATCAGGATCAGGAGGAGTTCCATCCAACCAAATGAGCCAAACATGATTCCCTCAGATGAAAGACGTCGATCCATCTGCCGATGCCATGATGACATTGCAGTGGAATCGTACAGTGGGCTTTTCAAAGGCTATATGAAGATTCGGGCACAAGTCAAGAAGAACGGCTTCGCTTACGAGTGCGGGAACAGCTGGATGATCCCGCCACCCAGGACATCGTCCCCATCATAGAAGACGGCTGATTGCCCCGGGCTTAAGGTTCGTTGTGGTTGGTGGAACTGGATGTGTAGTGCTGATGAGTCTAATGCGGTGAGGGTTGCCTGTGTGGGGGGAGTTGCATAGCGAACTTTCACGCTGACCTTTGCACTGACGGATGGGAAACCGGGAGCAAATAGATTCAGGTCGGTGACGACACATTCTGAGTGCATCAATTCCTCGGGTCCGAGCACGACCGTATTGGTTGTTGGGTGGACGTGATGAACATAGAGGCGGTGTCCTGCGGCGATACCAAGACCTCGGCGCTGGCCAGGTGTATAGAAGGCGATCCCGTCATGCTGACCCAGTGGACGACCCTCCTGGTCAATGAACAATCCCGGTTTCCTTGCAGTCGGTGTTTCGTGCTCGATGAAGGTTCGATAATCCCCCTGACTCACAAAACAGATTTCCTGGCTTTCCTTGAGCTCGTCCACTGGAAGACCCAGGGCCTCTGCTTCTTTCCAGACAATGGTTTTCTCGAGCTCTCCCAATGGAAAGAGGAGGCGGGGCAACCATTCCGACCGTACACGATACAGAAAATACGTTTGGTCCTTTCGTAGATCAGCTGAGCGTGAGAGGACAGCGAAGCCGCGGTGGTCATGTACGCGTGCATAGTGGCCAGTTGCCACATAGTCGAAGGTACGTTGTCGTGCGAGGTCTATGAGGGTATGAATCTTGACCCGTTCATTGCAACGGACACAAGGGTTGGGTGTTGTGCCAGTGGTATAGGATTGGACGAAGTCGTCAATGACGGCATGACGAAATGATTGTCGGGCATCAATGACCTCGTGGGAAATACCAAGAAGTTTCGCAACATGGCGCGCGAGGCCAACCTTGCAACAGCCGCGTTCTTGCCACTTTTTTGACGTGGCGACTGATTCATCCTCATGCTCCCACACCTGAAGAGTCACGCCATGGACGTCATAGCCTTGGCGGACGAGTAACGATGCGGCGACGGAGCTATCCACTCCGCCACTCATGCCTAACAGAACAGACTTTCGAGTCATAGGAGGGCATTGTACCGATGGTCCAGGGGAAAGGGCTACCACATTATTATCGACATGTTTTTATGACAATTGGCGATACACTCCTGCGAGTATAAGCCTCGCGCGGCGGTCGTGCCCCTGCTGATCGATGAAGCGTGAAGCGAAAACAGGAAGAGCGTAGACGGTTCCTTCTCGCGAGATAGACGCGATATGTCCCGGGGTGTTATGGGCCATACGGGTTCATGGCGAACGGCGATGACCAATGCTGACTAGAGACTGGGTGAACGAGCCTTCCCGCGATAAGGTGCGGTGTCATGACCGCTTTTAGGCGCGGTCTGCTCTTCCACCCATTTATGCGCCCCCATATCGCACATCCCATGGAAATGAGCCCCATCTTCGATGGAGATACCGGGTGTACGGATATCGCCGATGAGGATGCCAGGTTTTTGAATTTGAATTTTTTCGGTCGCTGTGATGGTGGCGTTGACCTTGCCGCTAGTGATCAAAATTCCTGCAGAGATCACCCCCTTAATGATTGCTTGTTCCCCGATAATGAGGGTTCCGCTGGTGTTGATTTCTCCTTCCACTCGACCGTCTATGCGGATGGTGCCATCAAAATTCAGGATGCCCCTAAAGTCGACACCCTTGCTGAGGAAAGTAAAGTTTTCATTAGGAATGGCGTCGGTCCCCTGTTTTTCTCCGATGGACCACATGAGCGCTCTCTGCTCCTTGTGACAAGACCGATGACGGGGCGGTGACGAACCTGGCACATGAGCGAGGCGGCTCCCTCGATTGCAACGAGTGTCCCTCGCTCATCACTCCCTGTCGTATTCAGCTAGACGGTGAGCCTCCGAACTGGTGGTTCGGTACCGGTGCCAACGGCATGAAGCGGAGGTTCTTTGTGCACGGGACGGGCTTGTTGTTCCATCTCCAATGTTCCGTTGAATAAGACACCTTCTTCCATCGAGAGCATCGGAGTCACGACCCCTCCGTTGATCACGGCTGGGGCTCGTAGTTTCATCTTTTCACGTGCAGTGATATCTCCAGTGATTTTACCCTTACACACGATGGTACCGGCTGTGACTTTGGCATTGAGAACGGCATCCTCGCCTACTAGTAAGATGCCGTCCGTATGGATTTCTCCCTCAAGGGTTCCATCGATCCTGACGGTTCCGTTATAAGTAATGGTGCCCTTGAATACGACCCCTTTGCCAACGAAGGCACTGACGTCTTGGCCGGTCTCCGGTCGTGGGGAATCAAGAGCCGAGCTTATGGCATCGAGGTCGTTGTCATCAGTGCGCCTACCGTCTTGCTTATCCTTCCACATACGATCGCCTCCTCTCACAATGTGGCGGCCCCTGCCAGAACAACCCGTGCGGTGCCGTTATGTCTCATATCGGTTGGTCTGTGTGAGATATTTAGCGGTTGAGGAGAGATGTGGAAAATATTGCTGTTAAGGCGGGGAGGGGGCAGGTTTGTACCTGGTATTATCCCAACAGAGCTTCGACGACACCATCGAGTTCATCTGCGGAGAAATAGTGGATCATGAGCTTACCTCCCTGACCCTGGGGGTGGATGGTCACCTTGGTTCCAAGACGTTTTTGTAATCTGTCCTCCAGGTCGCTCCATTGAGGGGTGCGAGTGGTCCGAGCGATGGATTTGTTCCCAATGATGGCTTGTTCCACGAGTTTCTCAGTCTCACGAACCGATAGGCGTGACGATGCTACCAGTTTTGCAATCCGGAGTTGGGCTTCCGGCGTGGAGAGACTAAGAAGCACCTTGGCATGACCCGTGGAAAGGGTTCCGTCTTCGACAAGGAGCTGTAGATCAGGATGGAGATGGGTTAGACGGATAAAGTTAGCCACGGAAGAGCGATCACGGCCTACCTTGCTGGCAATGGCTTCTTGTGTAAGACCAAACTCTTTCATCATTCTGGAATAGGCCCGGGCTGTTTCCATCGGGTTGAGATCTTCACGCTGGAGATTTTCTACTAAGGCAAGGAGTAAGGCCTCCTGATCCGTACAATTCTTAATCACCGCCGGAATAACGGCCAACCCAGCGTCTTTGGAAGCACGCCAGCGCCGTTCTCCAGCGATTAATTCATACACGCCATCTCCCTTCCGTCGCACCATAATGGGCTGAATGACCCCGCTTTCCTTAATGGAGGCGGTCAGCTCTGCGAGCTCTTGCTGGAGGAATGTGTGGCGTGGCTGGTAACGATTTGGCACGATTTGGGCAACAGGAATTCGTTGCACATCGGCCATCTCTTCGGTCCTGTTCAACTTGGCGGAAGGCAAGAGCGCGTCGAGTCCTTTACCGAGGGCCTTTTTCTCCATGGACTATAAACTCCTTAGCTAATGATACGTATGATTGAGACCCAGAGGATGCCATGTTGTACAGGATCCCTGGACGGCCATAACTGGGCGCTTCTGCAAGTGCGACATTGCGGGGGATTACGGCCTGGTACACCTTGTGTGTGAAATGAGAACGTACTTGGTCTGCCACTTGCCTAGATAGACTGATTCGCGAGTCAAACATCGTCAATGCAATACCCTCAATCTCCAAGCCTGGATTATAGGATTGACGGACAAGGTCGATGCTTCCGATGAGTCGGGTCAAGCCTTCCATTGCATAGTATTCACATTGAACTGGTATGAGCACGGAATTGGCTGCCGTGAGCGCATTGATGGTAAGGATGCCAAGTGCAGGTGGACAGTCAAGAAAGACAAAGTCGTATTTGTCTCGAATTCCAGTAAGTAATGATCGTAGATGGCTCTCACGACCTTCTAGATTAGCTAATTCAACCTCAGCGCCAGCAAGGTCGGCATTGGCCGGCAACAGGGTGAGCCCAGAAATTGATGTTTCGATGATGGATTCCTGAATCGTGCTGTTTTTGACCAGGCAACTATAGGTGCTCCATTTCAGCGTTCTCTGATCAATTCCTAGCCCGCTTGTCGCATTTCCTTGTGGATCAATATCAATCAGCAGCACAGCCTTTCCTTCAAGGGCAACCGCTGTTGAGAGATTGATAGCAGTGGTTGTCTTTCCAACCCCGCCTTTCTGATTGGCAACTGCTATGATTCTTCCCACTAGAAAACTCCTAGCTCAAATTATGTTCCACGTGGAACGACAAGAGAGGATGCATCACGAACAATGTGAGAATACTGAAATAGTTCTAGATCCATGGGCATGTGGTAGTTGAAATGTGTAGTCACTCACAAAATTCCAACCTTCTGGAAACGAGTTTTTATCAAATGGCTTTGCTGAGTAAATGATCGCTTTGCCACATTCGCATAGAAGATCATGTGTCTTCTGAAAGATGAAAGATGGGTTTAGTGCGCGGGTTGTGAGGTAATCATAGAGGATTGCAGAACGTTGTGTACTGCGGAATAACTCTACTGTTCCCTGAAAGACATCAACATTTTTTAATCGTAAGAGCCCCACAATGAAATGCAGAAAGGCTGATTTTTTGTGAGCTGGCTCAATCAACGTCATGCAAAGGTCTGGTCGTACGATCTTTAAAGGAATCCCTGGAAAACCTGCCCCTGTTCCAATATCAAGAACACGAGATCCCGGCTCCATATTGACAGCTTGTAGCGCAGCTAATGAATCTATGAAATGTTTGACAATGATTTCTTCATCTTTGGTGATTGCAGTGAGATTGAAGGATTGATTCCAAGTCTTAAGTTGTTCCAGGTATACCAGAAAGAGTCGAGTTTGGTCTGGCTCAATTGTGACGCCAATTATTTTGGAGCTTTCCTGGAGGAGATGCCCGAGTACCCCACGTTGTTCCACGTGGAACACTTACGCCTATACAGAAAGGAGGTCAATAGGAAATATGACTACAGATAATTTTCAGGGAGTTTAGAGTGGGGATAATGAGATTGTCGCCTAACTTTTTCGATAGCAACAAGCAACAGCGAAATTGCTGCTGGAGTGACTCCAGAAATGCGGGAGGCTTGTCCAACGGTCTCTGGCCGTACGCGATTGAGCTTCTCACGAACTTCACGTGAAAATCCTGAGACTAGATTGTAATCAAATAAACTAGGTATCGACTTTTTCTCAAGCTTTTTGAACTTTTCAACCTGGCGCATCTGCCGATCTATATAGCCCTCATACTTGATTTGTAGTTCAACTTCTTCGGCAATGTCTTCATCCACTGCTGGGATATCAAAGATGTTCATCAGCTCGTGGTAGCGCGCTTCTTGTCTGCGAAGGAGTTGGGCCATGGATTGGGCGGAAAACGCATTTTCTAGGTACGTCCCTCTCGTACGCAAACTAATTTTCTCACTAAATTTCGGCCTCAAATCATGAAGATTTGATATTTCTGATTCAATTAATCGCCTCTTACGCAATAAATTCTCATACGCTGTGATCGAAATAAGCCCAAATTTGTGCCCCAGCTCCATCAGGCGAAGGTCGGCATTTCCATGGCGGAGCAGTAAACGGTATTCAGCCCTCGACGTGAACATTCGATACGGTTCATAGGCATCCTTTGTAATAAGGTCATCGACCAGCACGCCTATGTAGGCCTGAGAGCGATCGAGGATAAACGGTGGAAGCTCCCGAATTTTGAGAACAGCGTTAATCCCAGCTACCAAGCCTTGTGCAGCAGCTTCTTCATATCCAGAAGTCCCATTTATTTGGCCAGCGTGATAGAGCCCGGCCACCAATTTCGTTTCGAGCGTTCGGCACAGTTGTCGCGGGGGGAAATAGTCGTATTCAATGGCATAGCCTGGCTTAAGTATTTCGGCGCGCTCTAATCCGGTGATGGTTTTGAGCATTGCGGCTTGGACATCAACGGGCAGACTTGTCGAGATACCGTTTGGGTAAAATTCATTCGAATCCAAGCCCTCTGGTTCAACAAAGATCTGGTGCCGTTCCTTATCAGCAAACCGTATTACCTTGTCTTCGATAGAGGGGCAATACCGAGGTCCCGTTGATTCAATGACACCATTATACAAAGGAGACCGATCCAAATTCTTTCGAATCAACTCGTGCGTCGCCTGCCCGGTATAGGTTAAGTGGCACAGCACCTGCTCAGTGGTGATGGTCTTGGTACGATAGGAAAATGGAGGCGGAGGTCTGTCACCTGGCTGTGGAATCATGGCTGAGAAGTCAATAGTGCTCTGATCCAACCGGGGTGGTGTTCCAGTCTTCAGTCGTCCGATCTCAAAACCCAAGTCTCGCATACAGTCGGAAAGGTGTTCAGCTGACGCTTCGCCAGCCCGTCCAGCCGGAAAATGGTGGAGGCCAATATGGATAAGTCCCTTAAGGAAAGTACCCGAAGTAAGAATGACGGATTTTGCACCGATGGTCTCGCCGGACCCGGTGACAAGTCCGGTCACGGTTCCACCGTGTACCAGCAATCGATCAACGACCCCCTCGGCCATTGTCAGGAAGGGTTCCCTCTTGAGAGTCGCTTGCATTGCGAGACGATATAACGATTTGTCACACTGGGCACGTAAAGCCCGGACTGCCGGACCTTTGCTCGTGTTGATGAATCGAAACTGGATACCGGCTTGATCGGTATTGCGGCCCATCTCCCCGCCAAGTGCGTCAATTTCTTTGACTAGATGTCCTTTGGCAATCCCACCAATGGCCGGATTACATGACATCTGGGCGATACGGGAGAGATCCATCGTCAAGAGCAAGGTTGTCGCTCCCATCCGTGCCGAAGCGAGAGCTGCCTCGCATCCTGCGTGCCCTCCACCTACCACGATCACGTCAAAAGCCAGTGCCACACCATCTCCTTACTTACCGATACAAAATTTTGAAAAGATTCGTTCTAATACATCATCGGAGGTAATGCTACCGATGATGTCCCCCAATGCATCAGTTGCATCATGAAGATCAACCGCCAGAAGTTCAGCCTGTCCCCCTTGCTCGATCGATGACAAAGCCTGTCTAATTGCAGTCAATGCCCGATCCAATGCCACACGATGGCGGACATTGTTGATCACCACCCCATCATTGGATTCAAACGATGTAGAGAGGAAGCGCGAGGTGAGGGCCGTTTTCAATTCTTCAAGACCCTCGCCAGTTTTGGTAGAAATGGCGTGTATCCTGTGGCCTATCTGTTTCTCCAAAGCGGTGGAGAGGTTCTGTCTAGTGCAGGAAGCCAGTACATCGATCTTATTGAGAACAACAAAAGTTTTTTGTACAGGAACTGGAGAAGGAAGCTCAGCAACCTTGGACTCCTGAAAGTCCACGGCATCCACCAGATAAAGAATCAAGTCTCCCTGCGCCTGAGCATCTTTGGATCGTCTAATCCCTTCTTGTTCCACTACATCGGTCGTTTCGCGTAGTCCAGCCGTATCGACCAGTGTAATTGGAAGTCCGTTCCAGATGACTGATTCTTCAATAATATCGCGCGTTGTTCCCGGGACATCGGTGACAATCGCACGATTGTCACGAATGAGACTATTGAGCAAGCTTGACTTGCCCACGTTGGGAGAGCCCGCGAGTATCACTCGTATTCCATCGCGTAAAACTCGACCAGCTTCCGCAGTGTCCAGCATCGTCTGGATCTGACGACCGACGTCACGGAGATCGGTCAAGAGTTCGCGGTGAGTGACGAAAGAGATGTCTTCATCTGAGAAATCAATTCCGGCCTCAACGCGTGCCTGCAGCGACAGCAGGGTGGTACGTAGTTCCTCCACATAATGGCTCAATTCTCCACGGAGCTGGCGTTGGGCTATAGTAAGAGCAAAATCTGATTTAGCTTTGATCGTATCCAAGACCGCCTCAGCCTGAGACAGGTCCAAACGCCCGTTCAAGAACGCGCGTTTGGTAAATTCGCCAGGCTGTGCCAATCGAGCTCCAGCGGCGATACAGGACTCGCATACACGGCGAAGTATCGTCGTACCTCCATGGCAATGCAATTCCACCACATCCTCTGCTGTAAACGAGTGAGGCCCCTTCATGTAGACCACCAGGCCCTCATCGATGATGCGCTCCTGCGCGATCGACGGCCCGGGATTATCAGCTGATTCAGGATGCGGAGCCGAGATGATATCCGCGAGATGGAGGGTATGAGTGGGGAGGGTGCTGAGGGTTCCGCTTGAGCGTAGCCGCACTATTCTAGAGGCGATGTCTGCCGCATTCTGACCGCTAATGCGGATGATCCCAATGCCTCCTTCAGCCATTGGGGTCGCAATGGCACAAATTGTATCCTCAGGGGCTCCATCGATAGGCACGATCCACCATAGCCGTGATGCCTAGTCGCATGAGGCAGGAGCAGAGGGCCTCATTTTTGATTACTCGGTTCATCTGTACTCAGAGCCACCGATCGATTCTTAAGGAAGAACCGATCGGTGACAAATTGTTGTGCGATGGACAGGACATTGTTTGTGAGCCAGTACAGCACTAGGCCAGCAGGAAAGTTGATGAAGAGGAACGTCATGACGACGGGCAGCATCAACATGACTTTCGCTTGGGCGGGATCCATGGTGGTCGGCTGAATCTTCTGCATCACCATCATACTGACGCCCATAATAATTGGGAGAATGTAATAGGGATCCTGAACGGATAGATCCGTGATCCAGAGCCCTAAAGGCGCTTGGCGTAGATCAATCGTCATGTACAGAATATTGAACAGAGACACGAATACTGGCATTTGAAGGACCATCGGTAGACAGCCCCCCACGGGATTGACCTTATGGTCGCGATACAGTTTGATCAATTCCCTATTCAGCCGGTCACGGTCATCCTTGAACTTCTCTTGGAGCGCAGCCACCTTTGGCTGGATGGTCTGCATCTGCTTCATCGACGAGTAGCTCTTATACTGCAAGGGGACAAATAACAGCTTGATCCCAACGGTCAGTAGAATGATGGTGACACCATAATTATGGGTGTACTCGTTGATGGAGCGAAGGACTGAGAAGATCGGCTTGGCGACAGCCCTCACTATGTCCCAACTGCCGAACAGAAACCATCCAAAATCAATCGTATCTTCCAGCCGAATATGTAAGTTCTGCAGCGTATCGAACTCCTTAGGTCCTGCAAATAGCTGCAATGTAATCGGCGAAGTTGATTGATCTGCGGCTATGCGTACGCCGGTTGAAACAAGTTTTTCCCCCTGCTTCTTCGGCCAAGCGGAGGCACTTCCTTTGGGAATGAGAGCAGAGATGAAATACTTATCTTGTAAGGCGGTCCACGCCAGCGCGCCTTTCCGTTCCGTGTCGGCCTCCGGGGCGTCAGTTTGAATCTTGTCGTCGATTAGCGACACGGTTCCAACGGAACCGATGAACCCTTCGCCCCACTCCACTACGCCGAAATTAGTGCCCAATTCCACTTTTACAGGGCCCGGCAGTCCCTGGGGCGTCAGGCTGATATCCACAATGTAACTGTCGGCGTGAAAGGTAAATTGTTTTTCGAGGTGTATGCCGGAACCTGGGCTGCTATAGGAAAAGGTGATGTGGCCTGTCGGGTGCGCCTGGTCCAAGGTGGTAAAATCTTTCTCGACCTTGTAGAGGCCTTCCTTCAACTCCTTTGCAAGTGCTGCATCCTCGGTTGTAATGGCGAGTGGGTCTGCAAATTTACCTCCTTGCCGAACCAGCTGAACAAGGGCTTTTGCGTCAGAACTGCTGCGATATCGCTTGAGCTCCCAGCTCGTCAGCACGGCTCCCCGTGGGGTAAACTTGGCACGATAGAGCTGGGTCTCTACTTCAATCGTCTCTGCAGCAATGGACTCCATGCGAGGGGATGCCACCTTCAGGCTATCGCTGTGAGTGGTCCCAGGCGACCCCGGGGTTTTTGGCGTTGCGGGGATTGACGTCTGGTTTCCGGCACCGGTGCCGGGCGCAGAGGCCGCTTCATCAGAGACCGATCCCGCAGGATCTGAAACGGTCGGTGGTGGTAGCAGGCCGAATCCTTTGAGCGCATACTCATATCCAAAGACGATCGCGGCTGACAGTACTAGAAAGACAACGAGGCGCTTTTCCATGTGGAGATTATACTTTCGTTAATGAATGAGGCTTGTATCGCTACCTGACCGGATCTTCTCCCCCCGGATGGAAAGGGTGACATTTCAACAATCGGACAAAAGCCAGCCAGAATCCATGCCATGCCCCGTACTTAGCGATCGCATCGGAAGCATAACGTGAACACGACGGATAAAATCGACAAGTCGGACCATACATCGGTGAGATGGCCAGGCGGTAGCCCTGTAGAACCCATAGGAAAACTCGCTTCATGTCATGCTCCATCGGGACGAAGAAGGCGCATATGCTGTAATGAAGTTTTCCAAGCTTGGACTAAATCCTTCCGCGACGACAGGAGAACATCCTTTTTGGGGAAGATGAGGACCCCGCGGCCTAGAACCAATTCCGAATACGAATCCCTCACCAGCTCGCGGAACACGCGCTTCGCACGATTGCGTCTGACTGCATTCCCAAATCGTTTCCCAACCACAATTCCAACCCGACTTGGTGCATCGTCCATTTTGTAGGCCAGGAGGTTGAAGAGCGTTGTCGACATTCGTCGGCCATGTTGCTTAACAGCTTGGATCTCTCGGTGACTCCTCAAAAAAATACCATTTCGCCTGTGTGTCTTGGGTGTTACCGAAGAAGGGGGTGTGCCTTTATCGTGTCCCATCCGCTCATAACCCCGGAGAAGACTGCAACTGGAAGGTGGGCGTACGCTCAATAAGAACGCAAGAGATTGGGGAGCGACACGAAGAACACCTGCATAACCCGTGACAATGGGCCTAGACAGTCAACCGCGCTCGTCCTTTCGCGCGCCGGCGGGCCAAGACCTTACGACCGTTTTTTGTGCTCATGCGCTTTCGAAACCCATGTTCACGCTTTTTCTTTAAGTTGGACGGCTGTTGGAATGTAAACGACATAGTTCCCCTTTCTTTCCCCAAGACCTCAATAAATCAAGATCAAATGAACGTTGGATTATAGGGGAGGCTAGAGGGTCTGTCAATTTCATGAGATTACGGTTCGTGATAGCTGGTAAGGACTCCATAGCGATTCCCTCCGATCTATCAATGCTGAGGCAGTTTTGCGTTCAGCCACCAGAACGCCACAAAGTCCAGCCTGTCGTGACGGGCACATCCCTATAAGTATATGAAATAGAATTGGATCATGGCACCATGTCAATCTCGGCCAGTGGCATCGGGCTTGCTCGTCATTTTCAGTGTGTTAGTATGCCCGAAGTCCTAAGTCTGATACGCTAGCGCATGACCTAGCTAGGTGGCTCACCTTTTCAGAAGCTAGTCCATAAGGAGGATCTACAGCATGGCGAGACGAGTAGCCCTTGTATCAATCGCACTCACCCTGTCACTGACGGCGGGGTGTGCGGACCCCCCGACACAGCAGATCCAAGAGGCGGAAAAAGCGTTGAAGGAGGCACAGGAAAGCGGAGCAGCCACGTACTCTGCGGAGGAATACGCCAAGCTCGAGGGAACTCTGGCGGCCATGAGGAAGGAAGTCTCGGACCAAGACGGAAAATTTGGACTGTTCCGGGACTATGGGAAGGCGCAACAGCTCTCTGCTTCGGCCAAGGCTGAAAGTGACCGAATAAAGACTGCCTCAGTTCAAAAGAAGGAAGAGGCCAAAGCCGCTGCGTTGCAAGCCCAGCAGGTTGCAGAGGAGGCGGTGCGAGCGACGCAGGATCTTGTTGCCAAGGCGCCGGTTGGGAAAGATCGCGCAGCAGTGGAAGCGATCAAGAACGATGTGGAAGGTTTGAAGTCGCTGCTCAAACAGGTTCAGGCTTCGATCGACAAAGAAGATTTCCCAGCTGCACAAACCCAGGCTAAGGCCATCCATGACATGAGCCAAGCTGTTTCAACTGAAATACAAAGCGCCCTCGCGAAAGTAGGGAAAGGCAAACCTGGACGGAAAAAATAGTCACGGTATGGGAGGGAGCCATATACATAGAATGCTTGCCGTACTACTCTGCACGACCTGCTTGGTTGGCTGTGTGCAAGCTGTCCCTCCGGATTTGGTTGCCGCGGTTGAAGCCATTGATCAAGATCTCATTGCACTACGTGCTCCAGAAACTGCCCCTGAAGAATACGGACAATTCATTCGACAATGGGCCTTACTCAAGGCACGGACTCAACTGGACGACGACGTGATTCGCTGGCCCTGGGAGTCGAGCGATCTTGAAAAGGACCTCCGCTGGCTCTACGTCATGGGGGAACGTACCGTTTCACAACTCCACGATCGGCAGGTCTCACAACAGCGAGCAACGCAAGCGAAGGTCACTCGTCTGGAAGATCAGTTTCACAACGTTGCCACCAGGGTTGAGGCGATTGACGGGCGTATTCTCCTTGGAGAAAAAGGCGTTCAGACGGATCTTTTTGTGAAACAGGCACGAGCGTTCCTCGAGCAAAAAGACTATGCACGTGCCATGCAGGCCGCGGAGAGAGCCGATCACGCTCTCAAAGCGCAAGCATCCTTACTTGGTCAAGAATTGGGGCGTTACGCCGACGAAAGTCGCATCAGCTACTGGCAGACCTTGGCCAGACAGACAATTGATTGGTCGCGCACGCACCAAGCGGCCGCCATTGTGGTGAGTAAGGCTGAGCGGGAACTGAGTCTCTACAAGGGTGGGCGGAAGGTGTTATCATATCCCGTTCGGTTAGGTTTCAACGGTATGCTTGAGAAACGGTTCCAGGGGGACGGAGCGACACCAGAAGGGCGCTATCGTGTGACGGACAGACGAGGACAAGGCCAGACGCAATTCTATCGAGCGTTGGTTCTGGACTATCCCAATGGTGAAGATCGACGGCGCTTCCAGCTTGCAAAGAGGTCGGGGAAAATTGCATCGTCCAAGAGCATTGGCGGCCAAATTGAAATTCATGGCGCAGACAATGAACGGCTGGCGCAAACTCTCGGGTGCATCATGCTTGATAACCCGAATATGACTGTTCTCTACGAGAGCGTCCCTGTTGGGACACCGGTTACCATCGTCGGTGCGTTAACGAAGCAAAATGCGGTGGCATCCGTATTGACGCAACTCGATCGTGGCAAAGAAGAAATCTGAGCGGACACGAATGTGGCGAATCCTTCTTGCATCATTCGCAGTTCTTCTCATCATCGTCCTGGCGATGAATGCTCCGACGAAGACTGTCCCCACATCCAGTACAAGTCATGCGGTTCAGCATGCGGTTGTTGAGGATAAGACCTCCCTCCGGACGCTGCAGGCCAGATATAAGGCGCTTTCCAAACAACTGGCACAGCTCATGCCCAACCAGCCGTATATTTTAGTGGATACGGCACGAAACCGCCTCTACGTGAAGCGTCAGGATGAAATTGTTCTGGATGCCATTGCCTCGACAGGGAGTGGAACCATTCTCGATAAACCTGGTGAGGGCAACAATCAATGGGTGTTTGATACGCCACGAGGAGAATTCCTCGTCAAATCCAAATTGACCAATCCTACGTGGATCAAGCCCGATTGGGCTTTTGTAGAAGAGGGGCTCGCTGTGCCACAAAATGCCGAGGACCGTGCTGAACAGGGAGTTCTCGGGGACTATGCATTAGGGTTCGGCAAGGGATATTTCATCCATGGGACGCTCTATACGCGGTTATTGGGAAAGAATGTGACGCATGGATGTATTCGGCTCAACGACAACGATCTGAAAGGTGTCTACAAGCTCGCTCGAGTGGGGACACCGATCATGATCTTTTAATCCACCAAGAACGCGCAGATATTGCCCATGATCCTCTGCGCCATTCTTCTCCTACTCACATTCGTCACACCGGGTTGGGGAAAGGAGCCTGAGGCCTTTCCCGACCTGAATCCCAACAACCCGCAGGAACTTAAAGAAGCGACCCGTGTTCTGGAAGAAGAACTCAAGCTGGCGGCCCGACCGCAGACATACCTTCTGATCGATCTGGGCGCGAGCACGATTCATATTAAAGGTCGTGGAATCGGTCTCCATCAAATCCCCATTGAGACATGGTCGGCAGAGCCGCGAGAGGCGCTGGAAGGGATCCATCGCTTGGTGGCACGACCACCCGTCGTCAGGAGAAAAATCGAACCGGGGGCGGCCACCGAACAAGAACCAATTTCCGTTGCGGACATGCCCACCGACTATTTGCTGTTCTTTACCCCATCTCTAAGCGTGACCGTGGTTCCCTCTATCGCAAGTGACAGTCTCTTCCAGAGTGCCGTCCTGCTCGGAAAAGTCGGATGGCACAATGTGAAGAATCGGGTGGCTCGATTCTTCGGTGGCCAACCAGCCGAGTCGTCGTCCTATCTTCGATTGACCCTTACTGCCGACCATGCCCAATCGTTGGCATGGTCGCTCGTCGATGGTATGGCAATCGTCATTCGGCGTTCGTCAGATAAATAGGAACACTAATAATAGTGCCCAGGTTGCCTTTTATCTGATAGTTCAATAAGATACAAAATGTGAACCATCATGGTCTCAGCAACACCTTGTTGAACCAGGAGGGCGAAGTTTATGCGCACCAGTGACAAGCTGCCACCTCTGTTTCGTGCGACCATCCAGCCGACCCTTGAAACCCTGAATCGTGATCAGGTGATTGAGCGGATCTGGTCCAAAGACTATCGACTCTGGAAACCAGACCCCAAAGAAATTCTCGATCGGTTGGGCTGGTTGACAGTACAAGATCAGATGCGCCAACAGCTCGACTCCTTACAGCGTTGTGTGGTGGGTGCGAAGCAATCGGGCATCAAAGATGTTGTGCTGCTGGGGATGGGGGGGAGTAGTCTTGGGCCCGAGGTCTTTCGCAAGACGTTTGGATCTCAGAAAGGAGCACCGCGACTGTGGGTTCTTGATTCTACGATTCCAGGGTGGGTGCGGCAGGTCACCAAGGCCATTTCACCATCACGCACTCTTTTTCTGGTGGCGAGTAAGTCCGGTGGGACCATCGAAGTCATGTCGCTCTTCGCACATTTTTGGAAACTTGTCACGAAGGCGAAGGGAAACCACGGAGGAAAGCAGTTCGTTGCGATCACCGATCCAGGAACTGGTTTGGAAGCACTGGCGAAGGAATATGGATTTGGCGAGATTTTCTCCAACCCGGCGGATATCGGTGGACGCTATTCCGTCCTGTCACTCTTCGGGTTGGTTCCAGCGGCCCTCCTTGGGTTAAATATTTCACGGCTCCTGGACCGGGCTGCTGGCATGGCGGAACGATGCCGGTTGCAGAGAGACGCACAGGCCAATCTTGGTGCGTATCTGGGGGCTGCGATGGGCAGTCTTGCCAAAGCTGGCCGTGATAAGGTGACGGTGATTGCGTCACCCTCGCTTACAACATTTGGACTGTGGGTCGAGCAGCTGCTCGCGGAAAGTACGGGCAAGGAAGGAACCGGCCTCATTCCCATCGCGCAGGAACCGGTACTGAAACCGCGTGCCTATGGAGCCGATCGATTCTTCGTCTATCTGAAACTGAAAGGAGAGAAGAACGCAGCGCTCGATCAAGCCGTACAGGCGCTCGTGAAGGCTGATCAGCCTGTTCTTCAGTTCAATCTCCGCGATGTCTATGATCTGGGCGCTGAATTTTTCCGATGGGAGTTTGCCACTGCGGTTGCCGGCCATGTCCTTGGCATTCATCCGTTCAATCAGCCAAATGTCCAGGAGAGTAAGGACAACACGAATCGAGTGCTCGACGCCTTTCAATCGACTGGTCGGTTATCAGATCAACCAAATCACCAGCCCAAAGACGTTGCGGAAGCGTTGTCTGGTCTCCTTCAGCCGGGGTCCTATCTGTCGGTGCTTGGGTACACGACTCCCTCACGGCCTCTAGAGGCAGCTATCGGCCGGCTTCGCCGCGCCGTCATGTCCAAATACTGCGTCGCCACGACATTTGGCTATGGGCCGCGCTATCTCCATTCAACAGGACAACTCCATAAAGGAGGACCGAATACCGGCGTGTTCTTGGAGTTAGTGGACCGCATGGCCCCTGACATCCCGATTCCCGGGAGGCCATTCTCGTTTGGAACATTGGCGAACGCACAGGCGAGCGGTGATCTCGAATCACTCCGCACACACCATCGCGAGGCCATTCGTATCCAATTGGGACGAAATCCTGCAGACGTCGTGGACGCCATCACTGCCGCGGTTACAGGGACCGCGTTGTCTGGTCAGCATGCCGGAATGAAGAAACGTCGCCGGAAGACGCGCCGTTGATATGCCTGCCATTCCCAACATCTGTATTGCGGGCTCCGCTCAGGATTGGGCACACCAAGCCGCAGCGTTCATTGCATCCGTCAGTGAACGGGCTGTCCGGTCTCATGGCCGATTCATCATGGCCCTCTCTGGCGGATCGACACCCAAGATGCTTTATCAGGTCCTTGCCTCGTCTGAGTGGAGTACGCGGCTCGATTGGACGAAGGTCTATTTCCTATTTGGCGATGAACGCTGCGTCCCTCCAGATCATCCGGATAGCAATTTCAACATGGCTCATACCGCGCTGTTTCATCCGCTCACCCTTCCGCAAGATCATATTTTCAGGATGAGGGGCGAGGGTGAAGACCCGTCAGCGGTTGCACAAGAATACGAGGAGACCATACGCCAGCTTACCAAGACGCCGTCGCCCGTGGTGCCGCGGATAGACCTTGTTCTACTTGGGCTCGGAGATGATGGGCATACGGCCTCACTGTTTCCTGGGACTTCGGCCTTGCAGGAAACAACGAAGATTGTCACAGTCGGCCATGCCCCCACAGGCGTTCGGTCTCGCCTGACGCTCACCTTAGGTGTGTTGAATCGGGCGGCTATGGTACTGTTCCTCGTGACGGGCAAGAGTAAAGTCGACATGGTGCACCGAGTTCTTGAACCGGACTCAGAAGAAGATCGTTCCCTACCAGCGGCCCGTGTCAGCCCAGAATCAGGTCAACTCGTTTGGATGCTCGACCAAGCGGCGGCACAAGGACTGACGAAGCGACTGCCACATGAAGGAGACACATGATTCTCGCGGGGGACATTGGAGGAACAAAAACAAACCTGGCGCTCTATGACTGGGCGAACGAACGCGTGGACCCGCTCCGCTCAGAGAGTTTTCACAGTGCCGATTACAGCTCGCTGGAAGACATCTTGTCGGAATTTCTCACACTGCCGACTCCACCCGTTGGAATGAAAACACGCGAGTCCGATACCAGTGACGAGCAAGGTGTCGGGCCTACTTCAGCAGCGAAGTTAACGGCGGCCTGCTTCGGAATTGCGGGACCGGTCATCGACAACCATTGCGAGACGACGAATCTCCCCTGGGTCGTGGATGGGCCGACGATCGGGACTCGATTTTCAATTCCACGCGTGCAGCTGCTCAACGATCTAGAAGCCACAGCGTATGGGATTCTGTCGCTGCGACAAGACGAATTGGAAGTATTGAATGTGGGGAATCCCCCCAAAAAACGACAAGCACTTGCCCTGATTGCGGCCGGGACGGGGTTGGGCGAGGGCATTCTGTTTTGGGATGGCAAATCATATCGCCCCATGCCGTCGGAAGGCGGGCATGCGGATTTTGCGCCGAACAATGATCAAGAAATCGACCTCCTTCGTTACCTGCGGAGCCAATATCTCCATGTGAGTTATGAGCGAATTCTGTCTGGTCCAGGGCTGCAAGCGATCTATGAATTCTTACGCGATACGAAGAAGAATGAGCCTACATGGCTTGCTGAAAAAATTAAGGCCGGGAATCCAGCAGCAGAGATCGCTCAAGCCGGCCTCCAGGGCCAGGCAGAAATTGCCAGGCAGGCTCTGGACCTCTTTGCGTCGATTTATGGTGCAGAAACCGGGAACCTTGCCTTGAAGGCACTTTCACTCGACGGCGTGTATGTGGGAGGGGGGATTGCGCCCAAACTCATCACCAAACTCAAAGACGGGACATTCATGAAAGGATTTTTGAACAAGGGGCGGTATAAAAAATTGCTGAGTAACATGCCGGTCAAAGTCATTATGAATCAACAGACCGCCCTGCTCGGTGCCGCATCTGTTGCAGGAGCCCTGTCTCTCGCGCCAACGCCATGACCTCATTCGATCTCGAGAACCTCAAAAAAGCTGCCGCTTTGAAGGCAGTTGAGTTTGTCCGAGACGGGATGGTTGTTGGGCTCGGCACAGGGTCCACGGCAAAGCATCTGATACTTGCATTAGGCGAACAAATCCGTACCGGGCTGAAACTGCAAGCTGTGCCCACGTCACAGGAGACCGCCAGGCTCGCCAGGGAAGTCAGTATTCCGCTGATCGACGCCGAAAATCGATGGGAGATTGATGTGGCTATCGATGGGGCCGATCAAGTCGATCCCGATTTCAATCTGATCAAAGGTGGTGGTGGCGCGCTCTTGAAGGAAAAAATCGTGGCAGGGTCGGCGAAACAGTTCATCGTGATGGTCGATCACACTAAACAGGTACCGGTGCTTGGGGGATCATTCCCCTTACCGATTGAGATCATCCCGTTTGGTTGGGGCAGTACCGCCCGCGAGATTGAAGCACTCACGAAAAGCCGCGTGGTGCTCAGAGAGCGCAACGGAGCGCCGTTCAAAACTGAAGCTGGCCATCTTATCGTTGATGTCCATCTCGACCGCATCGATCAGCCCGCAGAGCTGGAAACTGCACTCAATCTGATTCCCGGTGTTGTGGAGACAGGGCTCTTTGTCAGGAGGACAAACATCTTGATCGTCGGCACGCCACAGGGTGTCCAAACCTTTCATGTCTCCAGATGAGGGCCGATCTATCAATCGCCGAGAGATTCTCCTCACGTTTCTTTGCCGTATGCGCTTTCTTCTGACCATCCCGATAGCGTATACACTCTTACCATCCAATTGCGCAGGCGCGACAACGACCAGGCCACAAGGTGAAGGTATGAATCTTGACGACATTCCAAGCAGCAATGATCCCTATCGTCTTCCACGACATGTCATTCCCACCCGCTATGATCTACGGCTTGAACCTGATCTTGCGGCAGCCGTGTTCACAGGGCAGGTGACGATTGCGCTCACAGTCAAGCAGACCACGCAGACGATCTTGTTGAATGCGGTTGATCTTGCGATTGAGTCTGTCACCATCGAAGGGCGGCAGGGGCAGACGCTCGCGTCATCTGTCGAGCTGGAACCGCAGACACAACGAGCTATGCTCACGTTTGGAGAACCGATCCAACCTGGTGAATGCCGACTGCACCTTTCCTTTCATGGCAAGTTAAACGATCAGCTGCGTGGGTTTTATCGCAGCACCTACAAGAATGAGACAGGTACGGTACGGACGCTGGCTGCAACTCAATTCGAAGCCACCGATGCGCGCAGAGCCTTCCCCTGTTGGGACGAACCGGATTTCAAAGCCGTCTTCGCAACCACATTGGTCGTGGATCCTGCACTCACAGCCATTTCCAATACGTCGGTCCTCTCTGAATCCATAGAAGGCAATAAGAAGGTGGTCCGGTTCGCGGACACCATCACCATGTCAACCTATCTCGTGGCGTTCATCGTGGGACGGATGGAAGCCACGAAGCCTGTCTTTGTCGGAAAAGCGCCGCTTCGGCTCTGGACCATTCCTGGAAAGCAAGCGCTCACTCCCTTCGGACAGGATATTGCGGCAGCCTCTCTTCGGTTTTTTGAGGACTACTACGGGATTGCCTACCCGGGAGACAAACTTGATCTGCTCGCCATCCCGGACTTTGCCTCCGGAGCCATGGAAAACTTCGGTGCCATTACGTTTCGGGAGACAGCGTTGCTCGTCGACCAACGGACGGGAACCCATGCGGAACTTGAACGGGTCGCCGACGTGGTGGCGCACGAGAACGCGCACATGTGGTTCGGCGACCTCGTGACCATGTCCTGGTGGAACGGGCTCTGGTTGAACGAAGCTTTTGCGACATTTATGGAGATGCTGGCCGTCGATGCCTGGAAACCGGAATGGAAACGATGGGAGAGTTTCAGCGTCGCACGAGCAGCTGCCTTCTCCGTCGATGGACTGCTGAGCACAAGACCGATCGAATATCCGGTTCGCGCCCCGAAAGATGCCGATGCGATGTTCGACATTTTGACCTATGAAAAAGGCGCGTCGGTTCTGCGCATGCTGGAGCAATATATCGGTCCGATCGTCTTCCGTGACGGGGTACGGGACTACCTCCGCACCCATGTGTATGGCAATGCGGATACGAAGGACCTCTGGATTGCCCTGGGAAGGGTTGCCCACCAGCGGGTTCCTGAGCTGATGGACGGGTGGATCTTTCAGCCTGGTTTTCCCTTGATCACGGCGGACGTTCATGGCCAAGAACTGCGGCTGTCACAGCAGCGATTTACCTATCTCGAGCAGAAGCCTCCACTAGATCAGCGTTGGCAGGTGCCTATCCAGATTCGCTTGATTATCGGTGACCGTACTGAACATCGACAGCTCTTGCTGACCGAGCAAGATATCACCGTTGCGCTTCCGGCAGGAGTCACTGCCATCCTCGTGAATGAGGGCGGTCACGGGTTTTATCGAGTCCACCATCGTGGGCCTCTCTTCCAGAACCTTCTCGATCAGGGGCTCGACCGCTTGTCCACGATCGAGCGATTTTGCCTAGTCAGCGACGCGTGGGCTACGACAGTGGCCGGACTCATGCCGCTTTCAGAGTATCTTCAGCTCACTGCACGTTTCCAGGGCGAACGAGACAAGAATGTGTGGGCGGTCCTGCTGGAGTCCTTCTCATTTCTGAACAGGATCATGACAGCGGAAGATCGACCGGCGCTCGAGGCCTTCGTCTGTGCCCGTGTGACACCGGCCGTCACGGAGTTAGGATGGGATCCGAAGCCGGGAGAGTCCGATCTCATGAAACAATTGCGAGGAGAGCTGCTCGGTGCTCTTGGCAAGCTTGGGAACGATCGAAACACGCAGCAACAGGCAGCAGAACGGTATCGACGATACAGGACCGATCCGATGACCATCGATGCGAACGTCGTTCCTGCTCTGGTCAGCATTCTGGCCTATACCGGCGACGAGGTACGGTATGAGGAGTTTTCCGAGCGCTATAGGACCGCCACCACCCCACAAGAAGAACGACGCTACCTCTTTTCGCTTGCTGCATTTTCCCATGCACCCTTACTCGACCGCACGTTGGCACGGACGATCAACGGAGAAATTCGTACACAGGACGCTCCCTTCATTGTTGGGGGTCTCCTGACGAATGTGTATGGCCGTGAACAAGCCTGGGGCTTTGTAAAGACCAATTGGGATCAGATGGACCGACTCTTTCCGAAACAAGGCCTCAGACGTATGTGCGGAGGCGTCGTCGGCCTGGCCACGCCGGAACTCGAACAAGACGTGCAGCACTTCTTTCACACTCGCAAAATCGATCTTGGTGGAAAAACCTTGGATCAGTACTTGGAGCAACTCCGTGTGGCCGTCTCATTCCGTGAACGGGAAGGAGCGACACTGCACCGCACGTTCCGCAGCTTGCTCAATCTCTGAATGGAAGACGCAAACATGCCCGTGCGCATCTCGGTGACCAAAGATGCGTTCAGCGGGGACGCATAGTCATAGTCTGAGCATCGCCATCAGTGCTGCGCCAGCCAGCTGTTGATCTCTTCCAGATCTGTCCGGGTGAGGGTTCCTCCCCAGACGCGGAGCGCCACGAGTGATCGGATATAGTCGTAGCGGGCCTTGGCGTAAGCAAAGCGAGACTTGAGGTGGTTCTTCTTGGATTCCAGCACCGCAATAATCGTCGAGGCGCCCAACTCATAGCCCCGTTGCTGGCCGTCCCGCGCCTTGACTCGAGCCTCCACCTCGCGCGCCGTCGAGGCGATGCGTGAATATCCCGTTTGGGCACTCAGGTACGCCGTCCGGGTTTCTCGTTCAATCTCTCGTTGCTTTTCCAGCCGTTTATACTTGGTGATTTCAAACTTGGCAATGGCTTCGCGTTCTCCGGCCTTCGTGCTGCCTCCCGAATAGAGCGGCACATTAAATTGAAGCCCTAAGGTGCCGACGGTATAGGGATCCAACTGGCGGTTGTCGAACCCGCCATTATTGGAATAGATGCCGGACATCTGCAGGGACACTTGCGGGAGATGGTTGGCCCACTGACTGGCAATCGCCTTGGCGGCTGCTTCCAGCGCATATTGCAACGCCCGCATTGCCGGATGACGCTGGATCGCCTCCGTCACCCACTGGTCAGGCTGGCCAGGCACCGGCGGTAACTCGTCTTGCTTGAGCCGTGCCAGATCGGTAACCGGCACTCCGACCACCTCGCGTACCTTTTCCAATGCGACGGCCATTGCATTGGAGATTTCGAGCTCTCGCGTCTTGAGTGTCTGGTAGTAGGCTTCGATCTCATACAGATCCGTCACCTTGGCCATAGCCCGCTCATACATGCGACGGATCCGCTGCATATCCCCCTCGGTCAAATCCAGCTCGCTCCGCAGATAGCCAGCTTCATCGGTGGCCTCCAAGAACTCGAAATAGCGATCGACCAGATCGGTGGCGAGACCCATCCGGGCATCGTCCAAATCCTGCTCTGCCTGCTTGACGGTCAGCCCAGTACCTTCGTAGGCCCGATAGGAAGCCAGATCGAACAACGCTTGCCGAGCCTGGACCACGCCGCGCAACCCCTTATACTGCGTCGTGATATCGGTTGTCTGTCCCGTGAAGCGATTGGGAACTTCTTGGGTGAATTCGTTCCACGAGATATTGCCGATGGCCGATACCTGTGGCAAGAGCTTACTGCGCGCCTGATCCTTTTGCGCTTCCGCCTGCGCGACAGAATACTTCCGTCCCTCCACTGCTGGATTGGTGGCTAGGGCCACATCATAGAGGTGCAGTAAAGTCGACGAGGCCCCGTCGGCCGCTGTGGCACCTACTGGATTGAGGATCACAAAGAGGAGCATGAGCAGGAATAGGTGGTGCATCATCATCGCATTCGCGGGAAAATCTACTGTTCGCTTAATCCTCGATGAAGGAACGCTTGAAGGTGTCCGTCAGCGGTTTTGCCAAATACTGCACCAAAGTCCGTTCCCCCGTATTAATGAGCACTTCAGCAGGCATGCCTGGTACCAGTTCGAGGCTCGCCGCACTCAATGCCGCAAGCCCCTCGGGTGAGACGGAGACGCGCGCCAGATAGTAGGCGGTATCACCGCTACTGGGCGCTTTCGTGTCTTTACTGTCCTTACTCTCCTGCACCATCCGATCCGCCGAGAGGCTGATCAGGGTTCCCATAATCATGGGCACATCACGGGTTTTGAACGCGCTGAACCGCACCTCCGCAAGCTGTCCCACCTTCACCCGATCGATATCGATGGGTGAGACCTGGGCTTCGATGATCAGCTTCTGATCCTGAGGCACGATGTCGAGCAGCCGTCCCCCAGGCGGAATGACGGCTCCGATGGTATGCACGGCCAACCCCAGCACCATTCCGGCAACCGGGGCTTTGATGACCGTACGATGGACTGTACTCTCGAGCGACTGCACTTTCTCTCGGAGTTCGAATAATGCGGTCTGGACTTCGCTCAGTTCTTTCGCCACTTCCCGCTGCAGGTCTTTTTGTAGTTGGAGAATTTTCAATTCGATTTCAGCGATTTGTAACTCGCTTGCGGCGATGTCGGATAGCAGCTCCCCACGTTGCCCTTCGCTCTGCGCGAGGGCGCGATCCATTTCCTCAACCTTTTGCTTTTCAGTATACCCCTCCTTCAAGAGGACTTTGAAATCAGCCACATCACCACGGTAGGAGTCCACCAGGCGGTCTTTGCTGTGTTTCTGTGCCTGGAGCCCCTTCACCTTGGCCCGCAGTTGCTCGATCTGTCGGCGATACACCGCACGCTCCCCGTCGTTCGCTGCCCGGCGCACCGCAAAGGTTTGATCCTGCAACCGCATCGCATCCTGCACGCGCGGATCCTGTCGGTGTGCGAGCAATTCCTGAGGATAATGAACAACCGGGATTCCATCGCGTTGAGCCCCCAGACGGGCTTCCTGTGCGACACGGATATAGAGCTGGCCTCGTAAGACCTCCAATTGCGCACGAGATTGGGTGTCATCTAGTGTGGCAATCACCTGGCTTTCGTGAACGGAGTCTCCATCATGCACGTCCAGGGTACGAATGATCCCACCTTCAAGGTGCTGCACAGTCTTTCGATAGTGCTCGACAGTAATGATTCCAGGCGCTAAGGCGGCACTATTGAGCGGGGCCAGAGAAGCCCAGGCTCCGAATCCGCCGAAGACCACTAGTATGAGTACCAGCCCTTGTCGACGGATCGCGCGGTCGTCGCTCAAGAGGGGGCGTGGAGCTAGGAGGACCTGGTCAGCCATGGGGTACCTCTTCGCTAGACAGTGGCATACTCTTGACCGCTTCTTGTTCTGAGACGGACGGCATTGCACGTGGCAAGGATGGCGGCCCTGCCTGGCGTGGTGGGACCGCCGGCTGAGAGGGTTGGGCGATGGCTGCCAGTACCTCTTCACGCGAACCATACAGCGCCAGTTTTCCACCGACGACCATGGCGATCTTCTGAACGGCTTGGAGCACATTCGTGCGGTGCGTGACCAGGACGACCGTGCACCCGTCCCGGTGCAATTGGACTAGCGTCTTCATAAGGGCCTCTTCCCCGGCCACGTCGAGATTGGCATTGGGTTCATCGAGGACCACCACGCGGGGGCGTCCGTAGATCGCCCGAGCAATTCCGATCCGTTGCTGTTGTCCAGCCGACAGCGTGACGCCACCCCCGATCAGTGGCGTGTCGTAGGCCTGCGGTAACGTCAGCACCATCTCATGGATGCCTGCCCACCGCGCGGCTTCCACGACTCGATCTGCGTCGATGTCTCCGAACCGGGCAATGTTCTCTGCTACCGTGCCGTCGAGCAATTCGACGTCTTGAGGCAGGTATCCCACGGACTGGCCGAGCTGCGTCCGATCCCAGTTATAAACATCTGCGCCATCGAGGCAGACCCGTCCTCGCGCCGGAGGATACAGGCCGAGAATCGCCCTCGCTAATGTGGATTTCCCGGCCGCGCTTGGTCCGATCAGTGCCACCGTGGTTCCCGGCTCAATGGTGAGCGTCACTCCCTTGAGAATGGGCTCACTTCGACCAGGGACCGCGATGACGAGATCCTCCAGTTTGACCTGTCCGCGTAACGGTGGCAGCGCCATTCGAGTCTCCCCTTTCGGGATCGTATGGAGCAGGGTATTGAGACGGTGATAGGATTCCCGCGCGCCGAGAAACCCGCGCCACCCCCCAATCATTTGATCCAACGGGGCCAGTGCCCGCCCCAAGAGAATGGACCCTGAGATAACCAGCCCCGGCGAGATCTGCTTCTGGATGGCCAAATACGCGCCAAGTCCCAAGACCAGTGATTGAATCGTTAGCCGGTAGGTCCGCGAGAACGCATTGATCAGGCCAGCTTTGGAACTGGCCTGACTTTGCAGCGCCAAAACGCGGAACTGTTTCGCGTGCCAACGGGCTCGCAGGCAAGGCAGCATGCCCATGGCCTCGATGACTTCGGCATTCCGGAGATTGCGTTGAGTCAGTTGCATGGCCTCGAGCGATTCTCGGTTTGCCTCTGCCAGGGTCGTGCGGGTCGCCAGTTCGTTCCAGATTGCAAGCCCCGTTAATAGGAGCATCGAGAAAACGGCCACGGCTCCGAAGTAGACATGAAAGAGGAACATGAGTCCCACATAGATGGGCAGCCAAGGCACATCGAAAAAGGCCAGCAAGCCATGGCCAGTCAAGAATTGTCTGATCTGAAGGAGATCGTTCAGGGGTTGTGTCGTAGAAACCGCCCCGCTGCTTGTGAGGGATTGAGCAAAGACGGCATCAAAGACCCGTTCACCCAGCTGTTCGTCGAGCCGGGCACTTGTCGCAACCAGGATCCGGGTGCGAATCCATTCGAGTCCACCGAGTACGAGAAAGAGAAAGACGGTGATGAGGGAGAGCATCATCAGGGTTGACTCACTCCCGCTCTGCAAGACCCGGTCATAGACGGCCAGCATATAGATGGCCGGCACGAGCATCAGTAGATTCACAAAGAGACTGAAGAAGGCTGTGGCCAGAAAGGACCGACGACAGGTTGCCAGGGCCCGTTGCAGATCGGACGGTTCGTTTGTGCGACGTGTGGTCGAAGTGGACGGGCTTGGTCTTGTCATAGTTATAATCTGTTCACGGAGCTGCGGGGGTGAGCGTACGTCATCTTACAGATGACCCATCCCTTTACCCTCTCGAGGCACCATCTCGTTATGTGGGCACGTATGTAGCGCATTAAACTAAATGCTTGCAAGCCGTATGGTCAGGTTCCTTGTCCCTAGTATGATATCCAGTCGTTTCGGTACATGGAGATTAGGTTGTCCATTTTGTGACGTCCAATAGTTGATCAATCTGTCAGTGAATGCTGCGGTGTGTAGGGAACCAGTTCGTACATAAATTTGGAGAGCAGTTGCCGTCGTATTGTCAAATTAGCGAGCGATCCCACAAGCGTCTATTTTGGTGTGGCACCGTGGACTAAAACGATCTCTGTGTCAAGCAAACTCGATGCCGGCTTGTGGCAAAGAGGAGAGGACAGTCGGCATGGCTCATGTAGTACGTAATATCAACAGGATAGGCTCGGCATACAAACCTGCACGTAATCCATCATTCCTGATGATTACCATGGGTGTATCCAAATGGATCCTATGAGAGTATCCAATGCGATTCAGTAGAATGAGGCCGGTGATGACAGGTCTTCACGCGCGAGATCATCGGCCCACAGTATCCATCAACGTGTGTCATGAAATCGCGCTGCGAGATGCGCTCGTGGAGGCTTGAAAGATCATGGTATACGTGAAACAAGATATAGAAGTCACGAGGGGGAAGCTCGTCTACCGATGGCCTGTCGATATCACAAATACATGGTTCCCGGAACAGCGTTCATGAATCAGGGGGGTGATGAGTTGTTCGGCGATATCATGAAAGGAAAGCGAGAAGGTGTAAAGGAAGGGCACCCCTGGTGGGGCGCCCTTGTGTGAGGCATGGGGCTTACAGAAGGAGATCATTGATGGTGAGGGTGCTCCCACCATTGGCGAACGCAATCTCGAATTCTGCTGCTCCGTCGAAATCGGTATTGCCCTGCAGGACTCCATTCGCAAACCGGAGCTCTCCAGGATTGTAGATCCCGAAGAAATTGCTAAATGGATTGCTGCCAATGAACGTAAACGCTTGGTTGCCGGCCTGCGTGGCATCGGCATCAACCCCCCTCAAATCAATATCGTCAAAGGATGCGACAAAGTCTTGAATGGTATCTCTACCACCACCGGCTGGGCTGTCACTGACGGCAGTATACACAAAGACATTGCTACCCACCCCACTGGTCAGCGAATCTGCGCCGGCCCCACCGGTCAGTCGGTCGTTACCACTGTTGCCAAAGATTGTGTCGTTGCCATTGCCACCGTTGAGGGTGTCATTGCCATCGCCACCGGTAAGTATATCGTTGCCATCGCCGCCCTCCAGCCGGTCGTTGCCGGCCCTGCCATCCAGGGTGTCATGCCCACCCAATCCCGCGAGCACGTTACTGGCGCCATTGCCGATAAGGGTATCGTTGAAGTTTGTTCCGCTGACATTCTCAATGCTCGACAGAGTGTCGAAGCCACTTCCGCCCGTGTTCTGCGATCCCGTGATATTGAGGTTGACCGTCACGGCGGCCGTCGCCCCAACATAGCCAATCCCGTGAATGCTTCGGCTGCTATAGTCGGCGGTGTCGATTCCCGTTCCTCCGTTCAGGATGTCATTGCCCGTACCACCAATGAGCCAATCGTTTCCGCCCCGGCCGTTGAGCGTATCATTGCCAGCCCCGCCGATGAGGTTGTCATTCCCATACGGCCCCAGCACCGCATCGCCATTGAGAACGTCATTTCCTGCCAACCCAACAAGGGTATCGTTTCCTCCAAGCCCATTCATTGTGTCCGCACCGAGAGTGCCGACACGGATATCATTCCCTGATGTCCCATTAATGATCGCCATACGTATCTCCTTTGGTTGGTGAGTCCCACCAGCCTGGCTCGTCCTGGTCAGGTGAGAGCGAGGGGGATACCCATCCCTGGGCCTCTTCCGCCCTCGTAATGAGAACCCGTTTACAGTTTGCTTCTACTCTCGCTGCGCACATCGGATGTCTTCCTCCCTTCCCGATGTCCCTGCCGATGTGGAAATCATTTTGTGTACAACGCCGATGCTGTCACCCGCGGCTGCCTTTCTCTGCAAGCTCCCGGTCGGTGGAACAGTGCCATGATAGGATTACCGAGCTATTGCTTGTCGTCATGCGTTCGGCGGGAGCACGCAACAGATGGATGCTCATAGCAAGTACGGTACCGTCTTGAAACGCGCATCATGATAACAGAATAGGTGGTGAATATATGTGTAAATTCAACAATATGCATAAATAGTACATATAGATACTTAACTCACCATCTCCGATGGTAGCTAAAGGGATGTATCTAAATCAATCCTATAGATGTATCAAATTCGATTCAGTGGAACGAATTCGTGGATGACACGCCGTCACGAGACCGGCTGCCGGTCGTGTAGTCTGGGTTACGACGAAAGCGAGGTAGAACACCTTTGGCCCGTGGAAGGGCGCCCCGGGTAGGGCAGCCCTTCCTGAGGCGGGGAGGATTACAGGAGGATGTCGGTCGTCAAGGGAGTAGCAGAATTGACGTATAGCGACGCTGGAGCAGGGACTAGCGCAATCTCGATCTCCGCCGCCCCATCGAAATCGGTATTGCCTTGCAGGACTCCGCCAGAATACCGAAGTTGTCCTGGGGTGTAGATGCCCAAGACATTACTAAATGCGGCGCCACCAATATAACTGAAGGCTTGATTGCCGAAGGACAAGAAAGTCGTATTGGCATCGATATCCCGCAGATCAATCTGATCACCTACGAACGCGCCATTTCCAGTAAAACCCGAAATGACATCCCTATTCAAAGCACCGGTAGGGCTTTCACTTGTGGAATTGTAATCGAATCGGTCGTTCCCAAGTCCGCCGGATAAGAAGTCTCTGCCGAGGCCACCGGTGAGGATGTCATTACCACTGTCGCCGAAGAGCGAGTCGTTACCTGCGAACCCGTTGATCGTGTCGTTGCCCGACAGGCCCGAGAGGGTATTGTTGCCGCTGTTCCCGTTGATGATATTGGCATTCGCATTGCCCGTGCCGCTGATATTGCCCACACCGGTCAGCGTCAAGTTCTCGATGCCGAAGCCGATGGTATGGAACGCAGCGGAGGATTGCACCGTGTCCACTCCCCCAAGTGCATCGTTAAAGGACTCCGCCGTAACATCGCCCACGTTGTCCACGATGTAGGTATCGTTCTGATCACCCCCGTTCATGTTGTCGGCTCCAGCTCCCCCATTGAGGAAGTCGGTGCCAGTGCCGCCTCGTAGGGTGTCGTTCCCATCGCCACCGAAGAGCGAGTCGTTACCTGCGAACCCGTTGATCGTGTCGTTGCCCGACAGGCCCGAGAGGGTATTGTTGCCGCTGTTCCCGTTGATGATATTGGCATTCGCATTGCCCGTGCCGCTGATATTGCCCACACCGGTCAGCGTCAAGTTCTCGATGCCGAAGCCGATGGTATGGAACGCAGCGGAGGATTGCACCGTGTCCACTCCCCCAAGTGCATCGTTAAAGGACTCCGCCGTAACATCGCCCACGTTGTCCACGATGTAGGTATCGTTCTGATCACCGCCATTCATGTTATCAGCCCCAGTGCCTCCGTCCAGGAAATCGGCGCCATTGTTGCCCCTGAGGATGTCGTTGCCGCTACCACCAAAGAGCTGGTCGTTGCCGTTTCCACCGTTGAGGGTGTCATTCTGAGAAAGCCCACGTAATATATCGTTTCCATCAAATCCATTAATGGTATCTGCGTTATTAAAAAGAGGGGGAAGATGGAAAGGAAACTTATCGCCGACCAGAGTGTCATTACCAGCTGTTCCATTAATAGTTGACATGCTACCCTCCGTTGTTGGTTAGCCTTTTTGATCGAATGGTTCGAGTCAAGTTCAGTAAGAGAACCAGACTCCCTATGGGGCCTCGTCCTTGCTCATGCGTGATCACTGGTTCATTGCACACGCTCGCGCTATTCTCACATCAGATACCCCCCTCCCTTCTTTTGTACCGTCCGATGTGGATATCCAGTTTTGCACACGACCTATGGTGGATGGCTCTTGCATTGTGGGGTCAGAGTGCAATAGGACAGGACCTGTCCTGGTCTGACACTACGCACCAGAATGAGCCCCTGAGTGTTAAGCAAGCACCATACCGTTTCTGAGTAGCTACGGCGAGCGTAGATAGCGGTGATGCAAGTATACGTATTCACGGCGCTATATACTTACTATGCCGAACTATACTCATTCAATAATATTAGATTGTGACTAATCGATGTATCTAAATAGGTACTATACGTGTATCTAATTTGATCCAATTGATCGAGTCCCGAAAGGACACGCCGTTACGAGGTAGGCTATCGGTCCTGTAGCCCAGCCTCGGACGAGAGCGAGGTGGGATACATCGGCTTGTGGAAGGGCGCCCCTGAGCGGGGCCGCCCTTCTTGAGATTGTGAGTATTATAGAACAATATCGCTGAGGACGAGCGGGGCACCGAGTAGATCAATTTGAAGATCCGGCGCCGGAGCTGTACCAATGATGTTGGCGCTGAGGATCCCGCCGACGTATGAAACTTGCCCAGGAAGGAAGGCCTGGTTACCAGCCACTAAGACATTGGCATCGATAGTGGACAGGTCGATCCGGTCGCCAGCAAGCGCTCCATTTCCCTGAAAGTCGATGATGACATCCCTGTTCGCAGCGCCCGGTAGGCTATCGGCGGCTGCATTGTAATCAAAGGTATCATTACCCAGGCCACCGATTAGTACGTCCCGCCCCAGCCCACCGGTCAGGAAGTCGTTGCCAGTGTCGCCATTCAGGTAGTCGCTGCCGCTGCCGCCGAATAGCTGGTCAATACCGCTACCGCCATTGAGGCTATCATTTCCCGCGTTACCAAATAAGATATCGTTACCACCACGTCCTATAACAACGTCAGCAAAGGCTCCGCCATTGAGAACATTATTTGCGTTATTTCCGATAATAATCGCCATTAGAACCTCCTCTGTTGGTTTGTACTAAGTGACCTGATTTTCTGG
Source organism: Nitrospira sp. CMX1 (assembly GCF_054902215.1). Lineage (NCBI taxonomy): Bacteria > Pseudomonadati > Nitrospirota > Nitrospiria > Nitrospirales > Nitrospiraceae > Nitrospira > Nitrospira sp. CMX1. The sequence goes on from NZ_JBUBKD010000062.1 coordinate 174,676, forward strand.
TCACGTAGAATGAGGCGGGAAGAAAACCCTTGCATAGGTTTCACCCCGCCAAGATTGAATAATCGCATTGCATGATGGGCGCGTTTCTCACATCGGCGCCTGTCCTCCTTTCGCATTCTGCCGATGGGTTCTCTAGACTGCAGATGCAACTGACGTGATGCAACACTCTCTTACAGAGCATGTAAACGGCGCCGGAATGTCGCCCCTGGTCTGGGTCCTACTTGCCGGGGAGTCAGTTGGACTGCTTCGGCTGCCTGAATTGCGGCTATCCCGAATCCTTGCAACAACACTCGGGCGAGCGAGTCCGCACATGCTCAAAAATCTACGCAACACTCATACCATCACGAAGCGAGAATGCCGAAGGGACAAAAGTGTCTTGTTGATGTATGCATTAACAACAAGATAAGAACGACGTATCCCATTACATCCAAGCACAGCTCTCTACTCAGTACGGATAAATGAATCCAAAGCGATTCGTATGCATGTATCAAATTGGATTCAGCGGTGTATCTAATTCAATTCAGTAAAGAGGGGCGGCGGGGTCATTTAGCCGGCATGATTCATGCGCCGTTCCCCTTCAACTGCTGAGGCGTTATTGCGAAATATCAGGCCATTCAATTGTAGGATCAAGAGTGAGCCGACGAGACGGGATAGGGTCGTATGAGCAAGTAATGCAACCTCACAGTTTGGATTGTCGAAGGTGCTCGGGGTTCAGAATGAGTCAAGAGGGACGAACCGTCGTGAGTCATGCGGTTTGATGTTGGGTGCCTTGCATGTTCGTCAAAATCCGTTTGCCCTACGGCGTGAGATCACAGAAGATGATGAAGCGGACGACAGGTATGCCTGAAAGGAAGGAAGCGGCAGTGGGCCGATACCCTGCTTATTCCTGTCTCAGGACGGCCAGCGGTGGGTGACCGAGGATCCGATAGGTTCCGAGAAACCCAACCAGCATCGTGAGCAAGATCGTGGCAACGAACCCCATGGTTAATATGATTGGTTGCAGGTTCCAGGAGAGATCGAACATCGTTTCCAGTACTCCCCATGAGAGGGCACTGGCCAATGCACATCCAAGAAGTCCCCCCAAAGCTCCCAGGAGCGCGTATTCGGCTGCAAACGAACGCACGATCACGCTCCGTGAGGCTCCCAGGGCTTTCAGAATGACCGATTCGTACAAGCGACGGTAGCGTGTCGCCGCGAGGGCCGCCGCCATCACCAACCCTCCAGACAGGACACAGAACAACGCGACGGCACGGATGGCGAGGGACAGACGATCAAGGACCTGCGAAAAATTATCGAGGACGTCGCCCATATTGATGGCCGTTACATTCGGGTAGGACGAGACGACTGCTTGTTGTAACGCAATTTCCTCGGACGACATGACGCGAACGGTGGCCACGAAGGTATGAGGGGCGCCATCCAGGGAACCAGGCGAAAAGATCATATAAAAGTTGGTGGAAAAGTTTCCCCATTCTACTTGGCGAATGCTGCTGATCTCTCCTGTGACGAGTGCTCCTTGTATGTCGAGCTCAATGGTATCTCCCACGGTGAGACCGAGTTGTTTCGCGGCATCCTCTTCGATCGAAATCAGCGGCTGTGGAAAAACTTGTTCGGGTTTCCACCACGCTCCCTGAACGAGCTTATTATCTTTGGGAAGGTCCTGGAGGAAGGTCAGCACATATTCCCGTGTCAGGTACCATTTCTTCCGGCGTTCTTCCTTCTGTGCAGACTTCTCTTTCTGTTCTTCCTCCTCCGACATCGCATCGAACGTCACGGGCTCGCCTTTAATTGCCGATAAGCGAGACCGCACGAGTGGGGTCAGTCGAGGGCTTGGATCGCTAGAGTGTCGGCGCAGGAGCGCTAGGACTCCATCCACCTGATCCGGTTGGATATCGATAAAGAAGAACGAGGGGGCATCGATCGGCCGGTTCTCGCCCACTTGCTCAAGGAGTGCATGCTCCACAAGAGATACCGTCGTGACGACCATGACGGCGATTCCGATGGCGATTGTGATGCTCACGGCCTGGCTTCCTGGTCGTATCACATTGCCCAGCGCCTGGCGAAGGATAAACGGGCCTGGTCGAGGAGACTTCTTGAGAAGCACCAGTATCCCACGGGCTGTCGCACCTAATAGCAACACCGCGACCGCGAACGCAAGGATGAACAGCAAACCCACTCTCCATGACCCAGCTTGCCACACTGAAAGCAGAGCCAATCCGGAGCCGATTACGAGAGAGGAGCAGATCTTAACTCGATCGATCCTCGGCCTCCACTTCCACCATCGGTTTTTCTCTAGGCTATCTGAGGGTACAAGGGGAGCTACCTCCCGGCGGAATATTCGAGCTGGTTTTACATCACGGATCGTCAGCAATGGCCACAGTGTAAACAGCAGGGTGGAGAGAACGCCCAACGTCAAGCCTTTCACCAGGGGGCCAAGCGAGATCGCAAGTCCATCGCTTGCAAATCCTAGCTGGTCGAGAAGATCCGAGGCCATCCAAGCGGCGATCATTCTCGGGAGTCCCTGGTGCAATGCCACACCAAGCACCAGGCCGGCGAGGCTCCCGAGCAGTCCGAGCAGCATCGCTTGGAATCCATAGGCTCTAATAATGGTGAGCGAATCCGCCCCGATCGTTTTTAAGATCGCAACAGTCTGAAGCTTTTCCCGCACAAATGCATGGACTGAGGTGGCAACCCCTAAACCGCCTATGAACAGCGCCGTCAATCCGATCAGGCCTATGTAGCGGGTCAACTGTTCTAACGACTGCTTCAGTTGCGGTTGGGCGTCTCGATAACTCGACACGCGGGCTGCGTCAGCAACAAGGAGACCTCTCAATTCGTAGAGCAGTGGTTCCGGGGGGACCGTACTCGGCAGCTTGAGGAGATACCGCTCCCGGATCCTGCTTCCGACCTTGACGAGTTTCGTCGCCTGCAGCCCTTCGCGGGACATCAGGACTCGAGGTCCGAGACTGAACGCATTGGCCATGCGGTCTGGTTCCGTCCTGAGTCTGCCGGTGATAATGAATTGGGCGCGACCGATCGCGAGGTGACTACCGACGGTCAGTCCCATTCTGATGAGGAGGGACTCCTGGACGAGTACTCCAAAACAGGGTTGGGTAGGGCATTGGAGATTGTGCGTGCCCAGCAGGTGAGATAAGGCGAGTTGGGGTTCAAGTCTGAGTGTGCCGTACAGAGGATACTGAGGCTCGACAGCTTTGAGCTCGATGATTTGCGTCGGCTGTCCACTGCTGTATGCATCAACTCTTGTGGCCATCGCGACAAGTTCGCTGACATGAGTCAGCATGATTCCACGTTCGTGTAGCTTGTCCAGCACCGATTGGCCGGTTGGACTGATGAGTCGGGACATCCGAATCTCGAGATCCCCTCCCAAGAGACCACGCGCTTCTTTGGTCACCGCTCGCTCTACCTGGGTAGCGAACAGGGAGACACCGGTCAACGCGCCCACGCCAATCGCGATACACACCAAGAAATAGGCAAAGTGCCGCCAGGCTCCGCGCGTTTCTCGCCAGGCCATGTTGAATAGGAAGGAGGTCATGAGCGAGGAGCCGGGGCGTTCTCGATTGACATACTTGGAGCAGGGAAGATCCGGTTGGCAGAGAGTGGGTTGTCCGCTACGTGGTCGAGACACTCCGAGCCTGTCGCCAGAATGTCAGAGATGAGGCGTCCATCTCTCAGTGACAGCACCCGTTGCATCGAGGCTGCCAGGCTGGTGTCATGTGTCACGAGCACGAGGGTGGTTCCATGGTTACGGTGGAGTGTGAGCAGGAGCTCGACGACCTGGGCGCCGGTCACACTGTCCAAATTCCCCGTGGGTTCATCGGCGAACAAAATCGGGGGACGGCAGGCAAAAGCGCGGGCCACCGCGACTCGTTGCTGTTCTCCTCCGGAGAGTTGGACGGGATAGTGCTCCATGCGGCCGGATAGACCGACCGCCGTCAACAGCTCCGCTGCACGATCTGTGGCACCTCGCTCGCCACTCAGCTCGAGCGGGATCGCCACATTCTCGAGAGCGGTGAGTGTCGGAATGAGATGAAACGATTGGAAGATATAGCCCACTTTTTCACGTCGAAACCGTGCGATCTGGTTTTCGGACATTTGGGTAATATCCGTTCCATCCAGCTCGATGCGACCAGAGGTAGGCCGGTCGAGCCCGGCCATTAACCCAAGCAACGTCGACTTTCCACTCCCTGATGGTCCTACGATCGCCACCGTCTGTTGAGCCGGAATATCAAAGGTCAGGTGGTCCAGAATTGTGATGGAGCGACCACCCGCTGCCAGCTCCATCGAAACATCGTTCACAGTGATCATTGAATGCCTAGCCAATCGTCCAAAATGTCAGCACAAAGGATGATATTATAGTAAACGAGGATATGGATCGAGTGTTGCGGCAGATTATAATAGTGGTAGCCAACCGAATCTTTCCTCTCGTTGCGTCGTTGCTTGTGACGCTTCTAGGAGTTTGTTCAGCAGAAATGACCTCTGCTTTCATATCAGATAGCAGACCCCGCATCGTGGCGTTTGGTGACAGTCTTACGGCTGGATTGGGTGTACAGATCAACGAATCCTATCCCGCTCAGCTACAACGTCGGCTTGATGGTCTGGGCTACCACTATCGGGTGATCAATGCTGGAGTCAGTGGCGACACGACCGCAGGTGGGCTTCGCCGTGTTTCATGGGTTCTGAACAGTAAGCCCGAGCTGGTGATTCTTGAATTGGGTGCGAACGACGGGCTTCGAGGAATTTCGGTCGATGAAACGCAACTGAATCTTCGTCAGATTGTCCGCCGGTTGCAAGAAGCGCGGGTTACAGTAATCTTGGCCGGGATGAAATTGCCGCCCAATTATGGTCAGGACTACACGACTCGATTCGAAGCCATGTATCGAAGCCTGGCACGAGAGCACCAGGTTCCCTTCATCCCTTTTTTCCTTGAAGGGGTTGGGGGGACCTCCTCATTGAATCAGGCAGATGGTCTTCATCCAACCAGGGAAGGGTACAAAGTCGTCGTCGAGCACTTGCTCAAAGTACTCAGACCGATGCTCAACGAAAAAGAGCAGAAGCGCAACCCCTCACGTCAAATGGATGAGTGAGAGGTTGCTCAGCCGGCTCTTGAGCAACGCGAGAACAGCACCCCTTACGGTAGAGCTGCAAACTGGGTTGCCTTAGGACTTCTTAAAAAATGTGTCGTAGACGCCGTAGATGAGAACGATCGCGATCAGTACATAATACAGGCCGGTGATCCCGCTATAGTCCGGAGGCCCTTCCGACACGTTCGCCAGTGCTGGTAACGCCTGGACCAGTAAGGCCCCGGTGAAGAGTCCCGTTCGTGAAAATAACTGCTTCATCTCTTCCCCCTTCTAAATCCACAAACAAAAAGAGGGCCCATTCTACTGGACATCGGCTGGATGGTGCAAGAGGGAGTATTGGAGGGGCGGCGTGGTTAGGAGAGGAAGCCAAAAACCGATCATGGCTGAGGGGTGATCTTCGCTGCGGCTTGTAGTGCTTCCGCGACTTCCTTAAAGGACGTGGCTACCTTGTCAAAGTGGGACCCTTTCTCTAGGATTTCACGGGCTGCCATGCGGATCTGTTCATCGTATTGGGCCACATCGTTGGTCAATTCGCCGAGCTTCGTGAGGGTAGCTCGATAGGTATTGACTTCGCGTTCAAGGCCTTGTGTGCTCGTCTGAGCGGTCTTGAGCTCTTCCATGGCAACCTGGAGCTGTTGTGTGAGGCGTCCAGCATAGGCTTTACGATCTCGTAACTCTGCCTCGAGGGTGGCTAACACATCCTCTGTTTCCCGACGTCGATCCTCTAAGCTCTTGATCGCGAGAATCCATGCGGAAACTTCTCCTGCTTCGATGGCAGGCGAAGGAGGAAGCGGCTGTTCATTTTCAAGAGCGTTCATCGCCGGCTGTAACCATTCAACAAATTTCAAGATGTCACTGAGTTTAATGTCGGCGAGCGACGACTGCAAGGTCAAAGACGACGGTGCTTTGGAATGATTGGTCGGTGGTTGTGATGAGGATCCTTTCCGAGCACTCGTTTTTGAAGCCGCTTGATGCGTGGTACAGCGATGATACTCCAGTAAGACGGCGATACAGTGGCGGCACATGGGTTCTTCAGGCGTAGAGCAGGAACATGCTGACACGAGATGGCCGTCTTTCAGATTGATCTGTTGTTCGTAAAGACCGGCATTCCCAATCACAGTTGAGGAGATCTGGGAATCGGTTGCTTCAAGAATGCGGACCCGCTTTTCCGTCATGTATTGCCGGGCATGGTGAAAAGCAGAAGCTTCCGAGATCGCTTGGATCATGTGTGGAACCAACAGATCGAGTCGCTCAGCACTGCAGGGAATTCTGTTCGGCATGGATGGGATCCGTGGTGCTCCTCTGAAGGCCATGATGGCGTCAGTTTGACGACAGAACCGGAGGCTGTCAAGAAACCTTCAATAGCGTGCGCTTCTTTATGGGAGAGGGGTTCGAGGTATGGCGAGATTCTCCTACCGACAGGGTTTGGCAGGGTTTGGCTTTCCCATCGGGGTGAGCCAGATATAATCGGCAATGGCCTCCTGCATCAGCGCTCGAACGTCTTCGGCTCGGCTTGGTTCATATGACATCATGTAGACGGTGGTCTGCGTAATCTCACCGGACAGCCGTCTCGCCACGCGTTTCGGGACTGGGAGGCCATATTGGATGTGTCCGCCTCCCGTATAGCTCAGGATGAGACGGCGAACACCGTCTTCAGCACGGCGGATTTCGTCCTGTCGTTGGACCAGTGTCTTGGCCATGCCTTCGTCACGGACCATCGAGGCCTCGTACATTGTCCGATAGTGCTCCTCTGTCCCGCCATGGCACCGACGAAGTTGATCGATGATTTTAGTGTGGTACGCGGGATCATCGACGATCTCTTCTTGGTACATGCCGGATGATGTCCACTCGGGCTCTTGTTTCACTGGTTCCAACCCCAATTTCAGGACTCGGCGGATCAGTGGTTTCGGAGGATTCATGGCACGGACCGGCAGCCTTCCCTCGCGAGCAAACGTGACGAGAGGCCCATAATCGCTAAACTCCCCACCCCAATTCTGCTTCCATCGTACGTCTTCCAGAAACTCGCTGGACATCGGCTGAGCGCCGGAGACATAGGAGTCTAAGGCCTCTTGCCCGTCCCATCCGAACATTTCCATACCGATGGTGGGTTCAATCCGATCCACGAGTAGCTGGTTCAGGACTTTCAAGGCTGCTTCGATATGGTAGGGGTTGTGGTGCTCCTCGCCTAAATAGATGATCTCCGACTGTTCCAGAGATTTGATCCATTCGGGAAACGCAACGACACGGCTCGTTCTGGTGTCCAGGATCTGCCAAGGTTGCCATTCAAATTCCGATTCGCCCGTCGGCGAGTCAAGCGGTGGTGTCGCCCCGCTGATAGAAGTGGTGAGAAAGCAGAGTACGAGACCCAGAGCCAGGAGAATTTGTGCACACTGACGCAGGGAAAACAACTTATTCATAACGCACTCCTATCATACTGCGGATCAAGCGAACAAGCCGCCTTGACGGCAAAGTTGGCGGCCCACTATGCTGGCTCATCCGAATTGACGTGTGCGTCCTCACGGCAAACCACGTGATGCCTTTCCCGATAAACTCAGGTGACCCATTCGAGGTATTTCGCCGCCACATCAACAAGCAGGCCCACCGCGCTCCCAAGCAGTGGGATGCGTCTCGAGCATTGCTCGAAAAAAGCCGGTTCCCCGCCACCGTCGATCGACTTGTCTGTGCGATCAAAGAACGGCCTCTCCCGGACGGCGTGAAAGCGCTCTTGTTACAGTTGTTCGAGGGGAGGCGGCCACAGCGTGTGCAGGACCTCGACGGAGAGCATCTCAAACGGGCGACCGGCCTTCCGCCGGCCAAAGCCATGCGGGCGCTCGCTATTGTGTTTGGATTGGTTCCTGCCCCGACATCGAAATGGCCGGTGACGTGCTTCTCCAGCGAGACGATGGAACAACTGGTGCGTGGCCTGGCCAATCCGTTCGACCTCCTCACGCATGCCGACGTCGCCTCTGTGCTGGATATCGGAGCGGGGGACCTGTCGTTTGCCGAAGAGCTCGCCGATCAGTATGGGCCGCAGCTCTCTCAGCGCAATCGGCAGCTCATTCTCCATGGTGTGGATCGGCTTGATCCGCACTCACGATTAGGCGGTCCCCTTCATGCAGATCCCGGTAGATTGCGCAGGTTGCAACAGAGACAGGGGCTTTCCTTTGCCTTCTTTGGTCGTCAGGACATGTTCGACCTGAGTGATCTCAATGGGCAGGCCCTCCTCGCGCCGCGCTATACTGTGGCTACCTGTTGGGCTCCGGCCACACCGACCTTTGCGTACGAACCGAGTCGGCTCTCGCCAGCGGTGATTCAGAAGGAGCTGGAACGGACGAAGGGCGCCTTTCACCTGACGCGGTTTGGGAAAGAACCGGCACTGGAAGTGCAGCACGGGACTCGTGCCCTGCTCTTTCCCCCATGGAAGTTTGACATCATTGGCCCGCTGGCGCTGTTACATCTGTTGGCTCAGCGGAGCTCCCTGTGCCTGCTGGGCTCAGTAGATGATCAGGTGTTCTGGGAAATCCTGGCCCAGTTGTTTGACGATCCACACTATCGTCCTCAGGACGAACTGTTTCACGCTGCAAACCTTCCCGCCATTTTCGGTGGAATCTATGATCAGCTCACTGATCTACCGATTGGTGCGTCAGTGGACCTTGCTGACCTAGGAATCCTTCGGCGTCAGTTGTCATCAGCGGATCACTCGACCGGACTCTTTCGATATGTCCGCGTCAGCAGAGGCGCCACGTTTCCCGGCATGCCCGCCAGCAGCACCGCGCGCAAGTTTTCAGCCATGACCGAAGAGGTTCCTCCCTGGATGGTCACGCTTGTTCCGGCGTAGGAACGCCGAATGCGGCTTGAGACGTGACAGCGCCGGCGTGTAAAACACGTGATTTATTGACCGTCTCCAGACCCTTTGCTAGACTTCACTCGTGTCCGATCACCACGCACGTCTCCAGTATCTCAGAGCCTAATCCCATCATGACTTCTACTGAGACTATCCGAGCCGTCCAGGAGAACATTGCTCGGGTGATCAAAGGGAAACCCCATGTCATCGAGATGAGCCTTGTGGCGCTGCTCGCGCGTGGGCATCTCCTGCTCGAAGATGTTCCGGGGGTTGGCAAAACCACGCTGGCCCACAGCCTCGCACGGTCACTGGACTGTTCCTTCAAACGGATTCAGTTTACGAGTGATCTGCTGCCGTCCGACATTGTCGGGGTCTCGATTTTCAATCGCCAGAAGCAAGCGTTTGAGTTCATTCCTGGACCCATTTTCGCGAACATCGTACTGGCAGATGAAATCAATCGCACGACGCCGAAAACCCAGAGCAGTCTCTTGGAAGCGATGAGCGAGGCGCAGATTTCATTTGATAATAAGACCTACCCGCTCAATCCGCCCTTTATGGTCATTGCGACACAGAACCCCGCTGAGTATCACGGGACCTTTCCCCTTCCTGAGTCACAACTCGATCGTTTCCTGATGCGGTTGCGTATCGGTTATCCAGCGCCCGAAGAAGAGAAGAAGGTTCTTGAACGAGCCTCGTGCCTACACCCGGCGGAAGAGTTGCTCCCGCTGTTGACCGCACAAGAAGTCGTTCAGTTGCAAGATCAGGTAGACAAGGTCTTTATGGAGGAGAGCCTGACAGAGTATCTCCTTGCCGTTGTCCGGAGTACCAGGGAATCAGACCTCTTGTCCCTTGGGGTGAGCACAAGGGGTGCGCTTGCGTTGAGCCGCGCAGCAAAAGCCCTGGCCCTTGTGCGGGGACGGACCTATTGCCTGCCGGACGATATTAAAGAGCTTGCCCCGATCGTGCTGTCTCACCGCATCATGGTGGCCCGTCAGGCTGGTCTTCACCAACGAAGCTTTGAGCAGGCCGAACGCATCATCCGCGATTTGATCGACACGATTCCTGTCCCTGTCTAGTTGCGTTCTGGCGTCGGGCAGCCCTCACACATTTTGGTGAGATATGCCGTTTCAGTTGCCGTCGTTCGCTCATCGGGTCTTTCGTTACCGCTCCACACGGATCACATCGGAGGGGCTTCAATTCCTGATCTTCGCATTGGCGATCGGTATCGCGGCCATTAATACAGGGAACAATCTGTTTTATCTCCTTCTGGCCATGATGTTGAGCCTCATCCTGGTCTCAGGCGTTGCGGCGGAATACTGTCTGCGGCGACTTGAACTTCGCCGTCATGTGCCGGACCTCCTCTTCTTGAACACCTCAGTCACCACGGTTCTAGCGGTCAAGAACCGAAAGTCGCGACTGACCAGTTTTTCGTTGACCCTGTGTGATGTCGGCGAGGGTCAAGCTGTTTTCCCTCAGGTGGAGATTCACGCCCTCCCTCCGGGTGCCAGTCGACTACTCTCCTACCAATTGACCCCTACACGCCGTGGCAAACTGCACTTGAGCGGTGTTCGAATCAGCACGGAGTTTCCATTCGGATTTTTCACGAAACGGGCCTTCTACCCGATGGAGGATGTGACCGTAGTATGCCCGGAGCTCCGGCCGATGAGCGAGCGTCTCCTTCAGGGTTTGTTCGCGGCGGGGTATGAGCAGGCCGTCCATCGACGAGGGCACGGCAGTGAGCTGTACAATCTTCGTCTGTACCAAGCAGGCGATGACTCACGGAGCATTCATTGGCTCACGACAGCTCGGACGTCTCAACTGACGATTCGGGAAACCGAAACAGAAGAACAACGCCGAGCGATCATCCATCTCACAACGAGCGTCCCGGCAAGCCATGACGCCCTGTTTGAGCGTGCAGTCTCGTTGGCTGCCTCGCTGGTTCAGCATCTGATGCAGCACGGCTACTCCATCCAATTGCGTGTAGGATCAGAGCGCTCTTCCTTTGGGCAGGGGGCAGCGCATCGCCTTGAGCTCTTCCGAATGCTGGCCCTCTGTCAGCGAAGCACCCCCACGGCAAAGTCTATGGAGCAAGACGAATGGTCGGACGGTCCTTCCGATCTCGATGGCGGGGGAACGGTGGTGGTCGTACAGGCTTGGTGCGATTCCGAAAGCGGAGAAACTGAATTCCCTCGTGTCTTCATCGATGGAGAAGTCATCCCTGGAGCGGCCTATGCCACTTAGTCAGGCCCTTCACCTGACCTCCCTGTTGCTGGCATCAGCGTCCTTCATTGGACTCACGTTGGGAGCTGGTCTGCCGGAATGGCTGGCCGCACTGACCGGTGCGATGCTGATCGCGGTGCTCCTGCGAAACATGGGAATCAAGCCCGTCGAACAATTCACGACGCAGATGCCCGTGTCAGCCATTGGATGGAATCTGATCGTCCTTGGCGGCTTTGTAGGGTTTTGGATCGATCTCTTGTGGGTCTCCGGTGAGTTGCTTCCAGCTGGACTCCACTTCCTGATGATTCTGATGGTCATCAAGCTCTTCAATCTCCGACTCCGCCGCGACTATTTGCACCTCTACGCGATCAGTCTCGTCGCCATTCTCGCTTCGGGATCGCTCACGACGGAGCTCTGGTTCGTCCCGATCTTCTCGGTCTACCTGCTCGCGGGCGTGTGGACCCTGCTGCTGTTTCAGTTGACCAGGACGTCGGAGGTCAGCGACGATGCCGGAATGGCTCAACCCATCCGACAGGAGGGTTACAACGTGAGCGACCGGGTCTCGTCTCGTTTTTTTTGGATGGCGAATGGACTGGCCTTTGGGGCGTTCCTCATCACCGTGGTCATTTTCTTCACCATCCCGCGGGTCAGTGCGGGGATATATCAAAAGGGATTTGGGGAGAATATACGTACATCAGGATTTTCCGATACGGTGAACTTAGGTTCCATCGGATCGATCAAGCGTGACCCCAGCATCGTAATGCGCGTTGAGCTGCCCAGGAGCACGCAACGCGATGTCAGGCCGTTGTATATCCGAGGGGTGTCCTTCGATCGTTATGATGGCAAAGTCTGGACGAATCAACTGAGCTATCGACGGAGTCTTCTCGAAGAGAGTCCTGGCACGTTTGCGTTTCGAAGGAAGCGAGTTGCCCCGCAGTCCGAGCCCGGTGAAGCAATGCAACAGAAAATCTTGCTTGAGCCACTGGATACTCCGGTATTGTTTGCCGCGCCGTTCATCGAACGAGTCAGCGGAGCATTCCCCAGTCTCTTCTTCGACGCCACCGGTGCCGTGTATTTGCCCTTCCCGAGTTCGTCCCGAATTGAATATACGGTCGTCTCCCGTTCCAATAGGCTGGTGCCTGCGGATCTTGGGCCCGAGCCAGGGCTCTATCCTGAATGGGTGGTCAGACAATATCTGCAGCTCCCTCGTCAGACAGACCGGATCAGCGCATTGGCAGGAGATGTGACGCGGGAGCAACACAATCCATATGAAAAGGCTGGCGCGATTCAAGCGTATTTAACCCAGAACTATCGGTACAGTCTGGATGCCCCGCTTGCCGAGCAGGATCAACCGCTCGAAGAATTCCTCTTCTCAAGAAAAACCGGCTACTGCGAACACTATGCCACCGCGATGGTCATGATGCTCCGGACCGTTGGGATTCCCGCTCGCCTGGTGACAGGGTTTTTGGCCACGGAATGGAACAGCTACGGAAGTTACTACGTTGTGAGGCAGCAGGATGCCCATGCGTGGGTCGAAGTGTATCTGCCTCATTCCGGCTGGATCAGGATGGATCCCACTCCCACCGCCGAGGACAGTCCGGGCATTGGAGGTACGGTATGGCAGGTGTTCGGGCCTATCATGGACAACCTCAGGCTCCAATGGAACCGATTGTTTGTCCAGTATAGCGCGGCGGACCAATTGGCCGTTGTTCAAGAATTGAAGGCTGAAGGGATGTCGGTTCGCAATAAGGCCTTGGATTCGATGAGCGCGCTGTTCGGCACTTTTATGGCGGTCCTGAGTGGGATCGTGACTCATGATGTGTCACAGATTCGGATTGGGCTCTTTGGAGAGATCATCGGCTTCGCCCTGATGAGTCTGGCTGTCCTCTTCTGGCTGGGGCGGAAGAGGCCATGGGCGGCCTGGAGTTTCTCGAGAAAGGCCTACAGTAACGAGCTGGTTATCACACAACTCTATCGTCGTATGCACACCTACCTGTCTGGGCAAGGACTTTCAAGATCGATAGCGCTCACACCACTCGAGTTGGTCGAGATCACTCAGGTGCGGTGGAAGGAAGCCCATTCAGCGGTGGCCTCTATCACGGAACTCTATTGTCGGAGCCGATTTGGCCATCTTCCGCTCAGCCAAGAGGATTTGAAACAGGCGGAAGCCCACCTCCGTCGTCTCCTCGAATTAAGGAAGCCACCGGCCTGATGTCGTGAGCCTGACCAGGTCTAGACCCAATCAAATAGTTACCGCGCACAAAGCCGAGAAAATGAAGAGTTGTGAGGCAGATGTTGGAGCGGGAAAAGGGATTTGAACCCTCGACCCTCGCCTTGGCAAGGCGATGCTCTACCACTGAGCTATTCCCGCTCCCCAAAGATCAGGGGCGGAGTGTACTGACCTCTCAACTTACTGTCAAGCTACGATTCTTTCCACATCTGCAGTCGAGCAACGTTCCTTCCATCATCACCTCAACGACATATGATACCAATTGGTAACATGATAAGTTCTGATTCCATTAATTAATAAAAACATCAATCTTAATATCAATTTACATCAAGTGATCGAATGTAAATTTCTAGACCATCTGCTTGATGACAACTGCTGTGATACGTAGACTACTCAAACGGTTGGCGAGGAATAGCTCGAGCATGGTCACTTGGTAAAACCAATAAATATCCATACTATTAATGAGTTATAAGTCAAAATTCTCAGTTGAGGCAGGTCTGAGTGTAGATGGTTTGAATCTTGCGAATAACCTTCTGCTGAGACGGTTGTGTCACGGGGGTATATGTATTGCCTGTCTTGTCAGTTCCCTGTTCGTGACGAACGCTCTGAAAAGGGCTCTTGAATTAGGTAAGAAGGAAATCAACAAGAAGAAAAGCTTCGTTCAAGTTCACGTCATGTGAGGAGGTATTCACAATGTTTTTGTCACGTCGACAATTTTTAAAGGTCTCTGTCGGTACGGTTGCTGCTGCAGCCGTGGCGGACAAGGTCCTGGCCTTGACGGCGCTCCAACCGGTGATCGAGGTCGGGAATCCATTGGGTGATTATCCGGATCGGTCATGGGAGCGTGTCTACCACGATCAGTATCGTTACGACTCATCCTTTACCTGGGTCTGTTCTCCTAATGACACCCATGCCTGCCGCGTTCGGGCCTTCGTCAGAAACGGGGTGGTCATGCGTGTGGAGCAGAACTATGACCATCAAACCTACGAAGACCTCTATGGGAATCGTGGGACCTTTGCGCACAACCCCCGGATGTGCCTGAAGGGTTTTACCTTCCATCGGCGGGTGTACGGTCCCTATCGCCTCAAGGGGCCCCTCATGCGAAAGGGTTGGAAGCAGTGGATGGACGATGGATCACCGGAGCTCACGCCGGAAACCAAGCGCAAGTACAAATTCGACAGTCGGTTTTTGGACGACATGCTCCGTGTGTCTTGGGACACCGCGTTTACCTATGCCGCAAAAGCCATGATCATTATCGCGACGCGCTACTCCGGCGAGGCTGGCGCGAGAAGGTTGCGCGAGCAGGGCTATGCGCCAGAGATGATCGAAATGATGAAGGGTGCCGGCACGCGATGTTTTAAGCATCGTGCGGGTATGCCGGTTCTTGGCATCATCGGTAAGATGGGCAACACCCGGATGAACGGTGGCATTAATGCCCTCTTGGATACCTGGATTCGGAAAGTCAGTCCGGAGCAGGCCCAAGGTGGTCGCTACTGGTCAAATTACACCTGGCACGGAGATCAGAACCCATCGCAACCATTCTGGTCGGGTGTGCAGGGGTCGGATATCGACCTCTCTGATATGCGCTTTTCCAAGCTCAACACCAGCTGGGGAAAGAACTTCGTTGAAAACAAGATGCCGGAGGCGCACTGGAAGTTAGAGTGTATTGAGCGTGGTGCGCGCGTCGTGGTCATCACCCCAGAATACAATCCAACCGCCTATCGCGCTGACTACTGGATGCCGCTCCGCCCACAATCCGATGGGGCCCTGTTCTTGGGTGCCATGAAGATCATCATCGACGAAAATATGCACGACGTGGATTTCCTCAAGCAGTTTACTGATGCGCCGATCCTGGTGCGGACCGATACGTTGCAGTATCTCGATCCACGTGACGTGGTTGCAGACTATAAGTTTCCCGACTTCTCCAAGAGCTACTCCGGCCGGATTCAAGCGCTGAAGCCGCAAGATGTCGAGCGGCTGGGCGGCATGATGGTGTGGGATTTGAACAAGAAGCAGGCCGTCCCGCTCCATCGCGAACAGGTGGGCTGGCACTACAGTAACAGCGGGATCGACGCGGCCCTCAACGGGACCTATCGGGTGAAGCTGCTCAACGGCCGTGAAATCGACGCGATGCCGGTGTGGCAGATGTATCTGGTCCACTTCCAAGACTACGATTTGGACACGACCCATCAGATCTGCCGCACACCGAAGGACCTCATTGTCCGATGGGCACGCGATTCAGGGACGATCAAGCCGGCGGCGATTCATAACGGAGAGGGCGTGACCCACTATTTCCATATGACGCCCAACGGTCGTGCCGCCGCCATGGTGCTGATCATCACGGGCAATGTCGGTAAGTTCGGTACCGGACAACACACCTGGGCTGGGAACTACAAGGCAGGCTGCTGGACGGCCACACCTTGGTCCGGAGCCGGCTTGTCGGTCCATACCGGGGAAGACCCCTTCAACATCACGTTGGATCCGAATGCTCACGGAAAAGAGATCAAGACCAAGTCCTATTACTACGGCGAAGAGGTGGGGTACTGGAACCACGGGGATACGGCCTTGATCGTCAATACCCCGAAGTATGGCCGCAAGGTGTTTACTGGGAAGACCCACATGCCGACCCCGAGCAAATTCCGATGGGTCGTCAACGTCAACGTCCTCAACAACGCCAAGCACCACTACGACATGGTGCGGAACGTAGATCCGAACATCGAGACACTGATCACGCAGGATATCGAAATGACGTCCGACGTGAATCACAATGACATCGCCTTTGCCTGTAACTCCTGGATGGAGTTCACCTATCCGGAGATGACGATCACGGTCTCCAACCCATGGGTTCAGATCTGGAAGGGTGGAATCAGACCCTTATATGATACCCGGAACGATCTCGATACCTTTGCCGGAGTGGCAGCCAAGCTGTCTGAGATGACCGGCGACAAGCGGATGAAGGACTACTTCGCCATGGTCTACGAAAACCGCGTAGACGTTTATGCGCAGCGCATGCTTGATGCGTCCAGCACCTTCTACGGGTATTCAGCGGACGTGATGTTGAAGTCGGAAAAGGGCTGGATGGTCATGGTTCGAACCTACCCACGGCATCCGTTCTGGGAGGAAACCAACGAGTCGAAGCCCATGTGGACTCGTAGTGGTCGGTATGAGAATTACCGTATCGAACCGGAATCCATCGAGTACGGCGAGAACTTTATCTCCCATCGTGAAGGGCCGGAGGCGACTCCGTATCTGCCGAACGCCATCTTCACAACGAATCCCTATTGTCGTCCGGACGACTATGGTATTCCCATCACGGCCCAGCACCATGATGACAAGACGGTTCGCAATATCAAGTTGTCATGGCATGAAATCGTGCGGCATTCAAACCCCTTGTGGGAAAAGGGGTATCAGTTCTACTGTGTGACGCCCAAGACGCGTCACCGCGTCCATAGCCAGTGGTCGGTCAACGACTGGGTGCAGATTTACGAGTCCAACTTCGGTGACCCCTATCGCATGGATAAACGGACGCCGGGAGTGGGTGAGCACCAGATCCATATCAACCCACAGGCGGCCAAAGATCGTGGGATCAACGACGGAGACTATGTGTACGTCGATGGAAATCCGGTGGATCGCCCCTACCGTGGCTGGAAACCGAGTGATCCCTACTACAAAGTCGCTCGGCTTATGATCCGGGCGAAGTACAACCCGGCCTATCCGTACCACGTGACCATGGCCAAGCACGCGCCGTATGTGTCGACGCCGAAATCCGTGAAAGGCCACGAGACCCGACCAGATGGACGAGCTATCGCCATCGACACTGGGTATCAGTCGAACTTCCGGTACGGCGCTCAACAGTCATTTACTAGGAACTGGCTCATGCCGTTGCACCAAACGGACTCACTCCCTGGCAAACACGCGATTGCCTGGAAGTTCAAATGGGGCTATCAGGTGGATCACCACGCGATCAACACGGTGCCGAAGGAGTGTCTCATCCGCATCACGAAGGCGGAGGACGGCGGGATCGGGGCACGTGGCCCATG
This sequence comes from Nitrospira sp. CMX1, assembly GCF_054902215.1. Taxonomy (NCBI): domain Bacteria; kingdom Pseudomonadati; phylum Nitrospirota; class Nitrospiria; order Nitrospirales; family Nitrospiraceae; genus Nitrospira; species Nitrospira sp. CMX1. Next base: position 192,109 of record NZ_JBUBKD010000062.1, read on the forward strand.
GGAACCGGTTCGGACCGGGTTTACACCGGGTCAAGAGAACGAGTTTATGATTAAGTGGCTGAAAGGTGAGCACATTAAGATTAAGGTCTAATGCTATTGGCCTGAAGGTCAGCCCTTGCCGAATGGTGCAAGGGCTGACGAAGTTCGACAATAGCCTACTGATGAATTACGGAGGAAACCATGCCTGAAGTCTATAACTGGCAGCTGGGCCGCAAGATGCTGT